>JAFDIX010000993.1 GCA_019307805.1 Deltaproteobacteria bacterium
GCTCGAAACCTGAAATGCTTGTTGCGGATAGAATTTAGAGTACAGAGTCATCAACCCGGGAACCCACTATGACAGAGAATAAACTCCTTACCCGCCTGGAAGCCTACCTCGACCTCGGCGCCAAACGCCGCAGGAAAAAGGCAGACGAACTGGAGAAAGTCATCAGGAAGATAAGACAGAAGGAAAAGGCGCTGATCGCCGAGTGCCGCAACGCCTGCAAGGGTAAGAAGCGTGAAATGATGGAAAAGCGCATCCTGATCCTCCATGCCCAACGCAAGAAGGGCGTGAAGGCGCTGAAGAAAATCAGGCAGAAATAAAGCAGTGATGCTCGATCGATTGTCACCGTGCGCGCAATCCGGTCAAGGATGTCTAATCAGTGACCGTCATGCATGACAATACCATGATCGAAAATGTTGCCGCGACAATCATTCTTATAGCAGGAACCCAAAAATTGGAAGGCGATCACTGACAAGATGGATCTCACTTAAATGATGCATCACATCTGGACAAAAATTGTTGTTGCTGGCCTGATCATGCTGGGTGAGGGCGTATTTGCCTCTGAAAGCTGTCAGCGCAATGATGGCAGGTATGAGGCAAATAGCGAGACTCTTCAGTTATCACCACCGGTAGGTCTGGATGAGGTAGGATCCAGGTGGAAATCGTCCCCGGCGGGTACTAATAAGCTACAGACGGATATTAATCCAACGTACCAAATATTTGCAGCTGTAACCGTCCCGGTTTCAGACCTGCTGAAATACCATTCCTTCAATCCCCGTGCACCGCCGGTCCCGGCAAGTTAATACCACATAATCCTTTTCAATATCACGCGCCGAGGCGTGTTGGCAGCGTACCTGCGTGCTGTTCGTGGGGTCGATTGGCGTGTGTCGCAGTCGTAGCAGGAGAAAACAAATGAATGTACAAAGATCTGTGGATAAGCCGAAGAATTCTACCAGGGTATCTGCAAAGTATCGTAGCGGAAATGGACGAACCTACGTCTATACACCGGGTTCGTTATGGTCCCATCTGAAATATGGTCTGGGTACTTTGGCGGTCATTGTGATTCCACCCTTGATTCCGGGCGCCACAGGCCCCGGACTGATCATGGGATACATGGGTGCACTTGTGGCCGTTCTTGGCATTGTATGCGTATGGGGGGTGGTACGGAGTCTGCAGCCCCTGGGGGGCCGTAGGTGAGCACGTTGTTCAAAGTATTATCCATTCGTTTTCTTCGGATAAACGGCTGGTACATCTCAAACCTACCACCAAGGGGCGGCGATTGGTCGAACGCACGGTGCCTGCAGAGTCTCTGATGCCGGGGCTCGAAAAACTTTATTGAGACATCTGGATACCGGGTTAAGAGTTTCTTAAGAAATGCGTTGTACTATTTCAACAGATACCTGATCTTTTGAGGTTATACCCATGCCTGATGATAATGATTTTCATCCTGGAGAAATTGCTGCACAGGAAAGGTGGAAAACGATACACATTTGGGACAAGGCAAGACGAACCCGCCTGCTAATGGACCATATTCCTGATCCATTCCATGAGCGAATTAATAACGCTCCTTTCTTCTTTTTAGCCACTAGCGATAACAATGAGTGTGGGTAATATCCTGAAGAATCCCCATGTAGGGATGTTGTTTATTGATTTTACGGATGGCGCCCGACTGCGGGTAAATGGCCGGGCATCGGTCCATGACGATGGTGCAATCAAGGAATTGTTCCCCGATCAACCACGGGTAATTCTGGTTGATATTGAACAGGTTGTTCCCAATTGCGCTGCTCATATTCCCAGGCTGGTTCCCGGGAGCGGGTAATGCAGCCGACCTATAAAGTTACTGTCAATCTTGAGTGGACCAGCAAATGTAATGCGCGCTGTGTTATGTGTCCGCAGGAAATGATTGAGCGCCCGCAATTAATGACGGTCAACACTTTTTATAAGGCACTGGAACGTATTAACACGGACGATGTATTCCGCACGGTAATAGCAGGATATGGAGAGCCAACCACGCACCCCGGGTTCATGGGGTTTGTCTCCGCTGTAGGAGACCATCCCGGCCGTTTTGACATGGTGAGTAATGGCCAGTTGATGGACGAGAAAAAACTCAGGCATCTTGACGGGAAAATCAATCAACTGGTTA
>JAFDIX010000283.1 GCA_019307805.1 Deltaproteobacteria bacterium
TGAGGGTGAGGTGAATGTTGGATAATTTAAGGCTTCACTGAGAACTTTCTACTGAACTTTTACCTATGAAAATTGAAGGTCAAATGGATCGTGCTCCTAACTTTAATTTACAGGAGGTGCCCGGATGAATTGGAAGGAGAAAATGAAACTGCTTGCGTGGGGTGCTGTCGGTGGTGCAATCGTATTAGCCATTATCGGCTTCGCTTTTGGCGGATGGGTTACGGGCGGTACTGCCCAGAGAATGGCAAAGGAAATGGCTCATGAGGCTGTCGTCGATCGCCTGGCACCGATTTGTGTTGCACAGTTTCAGCAAGATCCAAACAAGGAAGAGCGCCTCAAGGAGTTGAAAAAACTGGACTCCTGGAAGAGAGGGGATTATGTGAAAGAAAAAGGTTGGGCGACAATACCCGGTGAGAAGGAACCCGATAGTAGCGTTGCCGATGAGTGTGCCAACCGGCTTGTGGAGCTCGAAAAGTAACTACCCCTTAGGCCCCCACTTCTGAGGCTCAATATCAACTGGTTCGCCTCCTTTTTGATACGAAGGGGGCAGTGAAAAAAGCAAGGGGCACGACGAGGAAGAGTCCAGGAACACCGGGGGCAATACCAAGATATAGCTAGGTTTTTTTCACTGCGCCGACCACGATAGGCATAATTATAGTGGCTATCCAAGCGCTGGAGTGATACGACCCGGTTCGAGCTAAGCGCAGCGGTTCAAGCTGCCTGTAAATGACCTTGAGATTCTTTTTCGATCCGGTGCCGCAAGCGGCTATCTTGAAATAGATTGCGGGCCTTTTTTCTGTCCTTGTTCGGGAAAAATACTTGATCCCTTTTTCGATAAGGTCCGATGTTTCCCGGTGTGACTGTACACTTTCGATCTCACTCTCTTTTCCCTTCGATTTGCAGGACATTCTAAAACCTCCATAAATTTGGATATATCCTCCCATCGTGTAACCCTGTCATAACTTCTTGTTTTGATACCTTCCTTGGTTTACAATCAGTTAGCAACCCAGAATAAAATATAAAGAAATATTCACTACCGCCTGGCATTATTATATTGACAGGGATGCTTATGATTGAGCTTTCAAGAGTGACGAAAGGATAAAAGAGAGATGACCTTTGAAGGAAGAGGTTGAGGGAGGATATCCTTGGGTAGCATGCCGTCGGACAAGCAAAAAGCGGTCCAACTGGCGATGGATCAGATAGAGCGTCGGTTTGGCAAGGGCTCCATCATGAAATTGGGTGGCCGGATGATTGCAGACATTCCTGTTATCTCAACCGGCTCGCTTGCCTTGGACCATGCCCTGGGAGTGGGGGGCATTCCGCGAGGCCGGGTCGTCGAGATCTTTGGGCCGGAGTCCGGCGGCAAGACCACCCTGGCCCTTCATATCATGGCCGAAGCACAGAAACGGGATGGTCTTGCGGCCTTCATTGATGCTGAACACGCTCTGGATGTCATGTATGCCAAAAAGCTGGGTGTGAATTTCGATCGTCTCCTGGTTTCTCAACCAGATACCGGCGAACAGGCCCTGGAGATCACCGAGATATTGGTCCGCAGCGGCGCCATGGACGTTGTGGCTATTGATTCGGTGGCAGCGCTGGTGCCCAGGGCAGAGATCGAAGGCGATATGGGAGATGTCCACATGGGTCTTCAGGCCAGACTCATGTCGCAGGCATTGAGGAAATTGGCCGCCAGTATCAGCAAGTCGATGACGGCCGTTATCTTTATCAATCAGATTCGCATGAAGATCGGTGTCATGTTTGGGAACCCCGAGACCACGCCCGGAGGAAAGGCCCTTAAGTTCTACTCCTCGGTTAGACTTGACATCCGAAAGATCGGAAACATCAAGGATGGGCAGGATATTGTTGGGAATCGGACCCGCGTGAAGGTGGTGAAGAACAAGGTGGCGCCACCTTTCAAAGAGGCGGAATTTGATCTCATGTATGGCGAGGGAATATCCACGGATGGTGATCTCCTTGACATGGCTGTTCAAATGGAGGTTATCGACAAGAGCGGGACCTGGTATTCCTTTGCCGATGAACGGATTGGACAGGGAAGGGAGAACGCCAAGGACTTCATGAAGAAAAATGTTGATGTGTCTGCCCGCATCCTCGAAAAGGTTCGAGACGCTCTTGTGTTGGCACATAAAGAGACCAAGGAACCCGAAACAGCATCAGCTCATCGGGAAAAAGGCAGCAAAGAGTGAGCGGTTCGGGGACCCGATGCCAGATGTAGTGGAACTCGCCTAATCGTTCACTATTCAGGGTAACGTAAACCTCTTTTATTCGGCCCCTCAAGGCCTTAGCCAGATGTATTGTTATCGTCTGTGGAAATAGCCGGGAAATCCGATTGATAAAATTACAGGGCTTCTTCAGAGGTCGTAGTCGCAGACGGATAGGAGAAAGAGATGATAAGGCAGCAAAGTAAGTGCCCCAACCTTAATCACCGGCGGACAAACGCCCCGGTGCGTTTTTGCTCGACCTGCGGCGAGGTGGTAAATAAGGGCATCCTCAGTAGAAAGTGCACTGAAGAGGAACATGCCAAGAAGCGACGTGAAAGAAACAAGTATTGTGTGGATTGTGGCGAACAGCTCATCCAGGGAATATGACAGTACCGTGGGTTGTGGCCGGGAAGCAAAGCATGGATATGCGGATACCCGCTAACGAAAAATGAAATCAAGTCTGTCATCCGCCTTCCAGTCGAACCACAAAATCGCCTACAACGTCCTATGCCTTCCCCCGGTGGTTTGGATAAATTAAGGATCTTAATTCATTAAGGTTATATCAAATTGGATCGATTCCAAAAAAACCATATTCTTTGGATCATAATCGTCTGCGTGGCCGTCATCCTGTTTCAATCACTTAAACAACCTAAAAGCATCAGTATTTCTGTCAGTTACAGTGATTTTCTCGCCATGGTAGAAAACGGAAGTGTCATCCAGGTGACCATGCGGGGTGACAACATATCGGGGATGTCCGCACAGGGGCCATTTAAGACGTTCACCCCAAAGGATCCTGAGCTGATCAACCTGCTGAGGAGCAAGGATGTCAAGATATCTGTAAAACCCGAAAATGATTTCTCATTATTTCATATACTTGTCTCCTGGGTCCCCATGCTGTTGCTGATCGCCGTCTGGATTTTCTTTATGCGTCAGATGCAGGGCGGGGGAGGAAAGGTGCTCTCCTTGGGAAAAAGCAGGGCCAGGCTCATGGTTGACTCTCAAAAGAAGGTCACCTTCGAGGACGTGGCTGGCATTGAGGAAGCCAAGGAAGAACTTGAGGAGATTGTAGAATTTCTCCGTGATCCCAAGAAGTTCACACGGCTTGGAGGGAGAATTCCAAAAGGCGTTCTCCTGACAGGGGCGCCTGGTACCGGGAAAACGCTTCTTGCGAGGGCTATAGCGGGGGAGGCCGATGTGCCCTTTTTCAACATCAGCGGTTCGGACTTTGTGGAGATGTTTGTCGGCGTGGGTGCATCCCGGGTGAGAGACCTCTTTGTTCAGGGGAAAAAGAACGCCCCTTGCATCATATTTATTGATGAGATCGACGCTGTCGGCCGACACCGGGGGGCAGGCTTGGGCGGCGGGCATGATGAGCGCGAACAGACGCTCAATCAGCTCCTCGTGGAGATGGACGGGTTTGAGTCCAATGAGGGCGTAATATTGATCTCCGCCACCAACCGGCCGGACGTGCTTGATCCGGCCCTGCTAAGACCGGGCCGCTTCGACCGGCAGGTGGTCGTGCCGATACCGGATCTCAGGGGCAGGGAAGGGATCCTGAAAGTCCATTTCAAGCAGAAGCTGGTGGCTGACGATGTGGACATCTCTGTCCTCGCCCGGGGGATTCCCGGGTTTACGGGCGCTGACATTGAAAACATGGTGAACGAAGCGGCCCTTATGGCGGCCAAGCGCGGAAAAGACCGGGTAGACACGGCCGATTTTGAAGACGCCAAGGACAAGGTCCTCATGGGTCCGGAACGTAAGAGCATGATCATCACCGATGAAGAAAAGGAAATCATGGCCTACCATGAGGCGGGGCATACCTTGGTGGCCAGGTTGCTTCCCGATAGCGACCCTATCCACAAGGTCACCATTGTTCCGAGAGGCAGGGTGCTGGGGTTGACCCAACAGCTCCCCATGGATGAAAAACATACCTATCCAAAAGACTATCTGCTCAATAACATCACCATATTGATGGGGGGGAGGGCAGCAGAGGAGATTGTTCTCGACATACAGACGACAGGCGCCGAAAATGATATTGAAAGGGCATCGGATCTTGCCCGCGAAATCGTTTGCGATTACGGCATGAGCGATGGGCTGGGGCCCCTTACCTTTGGCAAGAACAAGGGACAGATATTCTTGGGCAGGGAGATTGCCCGGCATAGGGACTACAGTGAATTAACGGCGCAAAAGATCGACAAGGAGGTAAGAGATATTGTAGTCGGCGCCTACGAGAAGGCCCGCAAGGTCATCAAGGACGACCTGGACCCGCTTCATAAGATGGCTCGTGCTCTTCTGGAGAAAGAGACGCTCAACAGTGATGACATTGATGAAATACTCATAGCAGGGAGAAAAAAGGCCCATACCGCAACAAAGGGACGGCAAGACGGGATCCACGCGGGACCGATCGAACCAGGTTGAGATCTGAAAGTGATTAAAGGTGGCATCGGCCCTGAAGGCCAGGTTTTGTAGACCACCAGTGCTAACGCCAAAAACCAAAAGGAAACTTAAGTCGGAAGAAGAGGCGGATGGTGTCGATGGTTTGGTTTAAGAGCTGAAAAAAATGGGGCTTGCATGTATCACCTAAATTTTTCCAGGAGGGTTAGATGAACATCCTGGACGAGAAATTCGCCGAATTTCTTAAACTTCCAACAGAGGAAAGAATAGAGTGTTTTGAGAAAGATGGTCGCCTTTATGACATGATAATCTCGCAGCAGT
>JAFDIX010000284.1 GCA_019307805.1 Deltaproteobacteria bacterium
CCTCTCCCGTTGCGTAGAAACTCCTGGCGTAGAATTCAGTGCGATCATTTCAAAAATGCATATCAAGTCGCGCCAGGGCAGGCGTGAACCATGGAACTTTGAACCTGAGTAGTTACGATCTTTTTTGCCTTTCCTGAAGAAAGGCAAAAAGGTGAATCCGTAAAGAAATGCCACGCCCTAAAAAGCTGAAGAGGAAATGGCAAAGTAAGTTTTCTAAGACTATTGCTTATCTTTTTCTCCCCGCCCTTGTGCGCCTCAGGCGTACTTGGGCGGGGATGGGATATTTCGCGGTTTCTTCTGGAAACCGTGAAAAAAATAATCCATACAATCCTGTAAATCCTGTCTAATTTTCCTTTCCGCCCTCCGTCCTATGCTTTTGTTTGCTCTAGTTAAACTTTTTTTGCTCTCATCAAACATTTTTACTTCAAACAAACTCTATTTTGTTCCTTCAAACCATAATTAAAATAAATATTGACAAATTGATCATTTATTTATACTACCAGAAACATATGTCTTGGTATGGACGAACCATTAACCTGCATCAGGAGGTGCCAATGAAGGAGGAAAAAGCATTTTACGAAAGGCTCGCGGAAAAAGGGATCTCACGAAGGGATTTCATGAAGTTCTGCGGATTTCTGACCGCTACCATGGGACTCTCTTCATCTTTCGTCCCCAAGGTGGCGGAGGTTTTCGCAGCACCGAAACAGCGTCCCCCTGTGGTTTGGTTGCACTTTGCAGAGTGTACAGGGTGCTCTGAGTCAGTGCTACGATCCATGTACCCCTGGATCGATACACTGGTGTTGGAAATCCTCTCCCTTGAATACCATGAGACGATCTTTGCTGCGGCTGGTTACCAGATGGAGGACAACCTCCACGCTGCGGTCAAAAAGTACAATGGGAAGTTTATCTGCGTGGTGGAAGGTGCCATTGCCACCAAGTATGACGGCGCCTACGGGAAGGTGGCAGGTCGGACCTTCTTGGAAATCGCCAAAGATGTCATCCCCAAGGCGGCTGCAACCATATGTATCGGGACCTGTTCAAGTTTTGGCGGCGTCCAGGCGGCAGCGCCCAATCCCGGAGGATACAAGGGCGTGGGAGATGCCCTGGGTATCAAGACGCTCAATATACCCGGTTGCCCCCCCAATCCTGTAAATTTCGTGGGGACCATAGTGAACTACCTGCTCCTGGGCGCGCTGCCCGCGTTGGATGACCTGGGCAGACCACTCTTTGCCTATGGATCGACGATTCATGATCAGTGTCCCAGAAGGTCTCATTATGAGAATGATGAGTACGTGGAAGAGTTCGGCTCAAAAGAGGCGGCCATGGGTTACTGCCTTTACAAGATGGGATGCAAAGGGCCTGACACCTACAACAACTGCCCCATCGCCAAATTCAATGACGGCACGAGCTGGCCTGTAGAGGCGGGGCATCCCTGCATCGGCTGCAGTGAGCCGAATTTCTGGGACAAGATGTCACCTTTCTTTGTGGAATCTACATAGGTGAAAGCAAGATCCTGAATCCTTTTACATGGGAAAGAGAGGAGATAATATGGGCAAAAAAATAATGATCGATCCTATCACACGGATAGAAGGCCATCTCAGAATCGAGGTGGAGGTGGCCGGAGGGAAAGTCGTTAATGCCTGGAGTTCAGGCCAGATGTTCCGGGGAATCGAGCTCATTTTGCAGGGCCGTGATCCCCGTGATGCACCGCTATTTACGCAACGCTCCTGCGGGGTCTGAACCATGGTCCATTATCTGTCCTCGGTGAGGGCAGTCGAAGACGCCGTTGGCGTAGAGATCCCGGACAATGCTCGCATCATTCGAAACCTCATGCATGGCTCCCAGTTCCAGCATGACCATATTGTGCACTTCTACCATCTCCATGCCCTGGATTGGGTGGATGTGGTCAGCGCCCTCAAGGCGGACCCCAAAAAGACAGCGGCCCTGGCAGACAACGTGAGCAATGCGCCCTGGGGTGGCACAAATTATTACAAGGGGGTTCAGACCAGGGTAAAGACATTTGTGGACAGCGGGCAACTGGGGCCGTTCACCAATGCTTACTGGGGCCATCCTGCCTACAAATTACCGCCGGAAGCCAACCTCATGGCAACGGCCCACTATATTGAGGCCCTTCGGCTGCAGGCCAAGGCGGCCAGAATGCACGCCGTCTTCGGGGCCAAAAACCCGCATCTCCAGACCTTTGTGGTCGGTGGGGTCACCTGTGTAGCGGACCTGACGCCGGATCGATTGGCTGAGTACCTCTACCTCTGGAAAGAGACCCAGGATTTCGTCAAGAACGTCTACATCCCGGATCTTCTGGCAGTGGCCTCCTTTTACAAGGATTGGGGCGCCATCGGCGGGACCACCAACTTCCTCGCATGGGGTGATTTCCCCCAGTCCGGCAAAGAACCCGAGAGTCTTTTCATGCCAAGGGGCGTGATCTACAATCGCGATCTCAAGGGCGTGAAAATGCCGGAGCAGACCAAGGTGAACGAGCATGTGGCCCACGCATGGTACGAGGGTCAAGATGCAAAGCACCCCTATAAGGGCGAGACCAAGCCACAGCACGGTAAATACGACACCGATGACAAATACTCCTGGTTCAAGGCCCCCAGGTATGAGGAAAAGTCATGCGAGGTCGGCCCACTGGCCAGGGTCCTCGTTGCCTATGCCCGAGGACACAAAGGTATCCAGGCGGCTGTAAACCATGCCCTGACGACCCTGAGCATTCCCGTCCCGGCACTCTTCTCCACCCTGGGCAGAACCGCTGCCCGCGCATTGGAAACCCTGGTCATCGGCCAGGCCATCGAAGGCTGGGTTATGGAACTGATTGGTAACCTCAAAAAGGGTAACACCGCGACCTATACACCCTGGAAGATGCCCAAAAACGCTATCGGATTAGGTCTCAATGACGTCCCCAGGGGTGCACTGGGTCACTGGATCCAGATCGAAAACGGAAAGATCGGGAACTACCAGTACGTGGTGCCCTCCACATGGAACCTCGGCCCCAGGGACACCAAAGGCGTTCTGGGGCCTGTGGAGGAGGCCTTGATCGGAACGCCTATCGCAGATCCCAAGCGTCCCGTGGAGGTCCTCAGAACCGTGCATTCCTTTGATCCCTGTGTCGCCTGTGGTGTCCATGTGATTGACCCGGATTCCAACCAGGTTTACAAGGTCAAAGCACTTTAGGAACCATTCTTTTCAAAGCCCTTCAGTCTCCCTCCTCCGGGAGCTGAGGGGTTTTGATTATTTGCGCCCCTGAAGAGGTGAAAGGTGTCGCACCTTCCAAAAGTCCTGAGCCAAAAGACAAGACTCCGGTTTATTGTTGATCACCCCTTCCATCTCATCATATTGGGTCTCATCATTACCCTCCTTTTCGCCTGGCAACTTCCGAACCTCCGAATCCAAACATCCATTTATGATCTGGCTATTGAGGACCTTCCGGAGACCACCCTCTATGAGTCTTTTAAGAAGGAGTTTGGGACAGAGGAAATCATCCTCGTGGTTGCCAGGGGCACGGACATCTTCGATGAAAATGCCTTTCAGAAGATCGAACATCTGGCCCGGAAATTTTCCAAGATAAAGGGGATTCGAAAAGTCCTCAGCCTGCCCGGGATCAAGAAGGACATGGATGTGACGGAGAAGTGGACCCTCGCCGATTTCGAGAAAATCATCGGTCCGGTGTCCCTCTTTGCAAAAAATCTCCTCTCGGCCGACAAAAAAACCACTGTTCTGACCCTCCTCCTGGAGGATGTCACAACCAAAGACCGGATCATTGAATCGGTGGAAGAAATCATCGTCCGAGAGGGAAAAGGAATCTCCCTTTATCAGATCGGCATGCCGCTCGTTTCAAAGGCCCTGGCGGAATATACTAAAAAGGACTTTCTGAGGCTTCCACCCATTACCTTTCTGGTCATTGCAATTATTCTCTTTTGCTTTTTCAGGAATTTCAGGGGCGTTCTCATTCCTATGGGTTCCGTCCTGGTTGCACTGATCTGGACCTTCGGCCTCATGGCCTGGACCCATACACCCCTTTCCATGCTCACCATGATCGTGCCCATATTTATTATTGCCGTGGGGACGGCCTACTGCATGTACATACTCCCCGAGTATATGGCCGCAATAGAGAAATACCAGACCCCCAAGGAGGCCTCCTTCGCCTGCTTTGAGCACATTGCATTCCCCACCACCCTTGCAGTCATCACCACGACCATAGGGCTCGGATCTCTCCTCCTGAACAGGATTACGGCAATCAGGGAATTTGCCCTGTTTTCCTGTTTTGGTATCTGGAGCATGCTCATTATCATGCTCATTCTGTTGCCGGCTGTTTTTGCACTCCTCCCCATACCCGGGGCCGAGACTGCCCGGTACTCCTCCAAAAAGGGGCTCCTGGATACCCTCCTGGATAAAATCATTCACATCAACCTGCACCGGCAAAAGATAGTCCTCCCCCTCATCGCCCTCATCGCCCTCGTGGCGATCGGTGGCATATTTCGCATCAAGGTGGAAACAAATCCCGTGGGGTATTTCAGGGAAAGCACTCCCATAAGCCGGCAGTTTCACGACATTTACCAGGACATGGCGGGCAGTTTCCCCCTGAATGTCGTTCTGGACAGCAGGTCAGATGATTATTTTGAAGATCCTGCCCATCTCAGGACCATCGCCAGGATTCAAAAATACTTTGACACCCTGGAGGGCGTGGACAAGACCATTTCCTTTGCCGATTATTTCAAGCTGATCAACTATGCGTCCAATAACTATGAAAAAGCGTTCTATGCCCTTCCCCAGGAGGGCTTTGAAGTCCGCATGTTGATGAACAACTTCAAAACCATGTTGGGGCAGGACACCTTTGACCGTTTCATGAACAAGAGTCTTTCAAAGACCAGCATTCTTCTGCGGACCCACATTGCCAGCTCTGATGATTTCCTTCGAATTTCGATCATCAGGTCACCGGGTTCGGGATTGTCATCTCCCAGAGCAGCCGCATCCTCACGGATGGGCAGGTGAAGAGCCTCTCTGTGACGTTGGTGCTGATCTTCGGCATCATGTTCCTGCTCTTCCTGTCCATCAAAGTGGGTTTTATTGCCATATTGCCCAATTGTTTTCCCATTATTATGAATTTCGGACTCATGGGCTGGCTTGGCATCGAGCTTTCCTTGGCAACCAGTCTTGTGGCCAGCATCGCCATTGGTCTGGCTGTCGACGATACCATTCACTACCTTGTGCGGTACAATCGTGAGTTCAAGAAGGATCTCAAAAAGGAACGGGCCCTTCGGGACACCCTTAAAGGGGTAGGGAGGCCGATCATTTTTACCACCCTCACCATCGGTCTGGGATTTTCCGTACTCCTGTTTTCCCATTTCAAACCCACGGCGGTCTTTGGGCTGTTGATGGTAATTACCATGGGGTCCGCCCTGATAGGGGACCTCATCCTCTTGCCCTCTCTCATGACCCACGTCGAACTGATCACCATCTGGGACCTCCTGCGGCTCAAACTGGGGAAAGATCCTGAAAAGGGGATTCCCCTTTTCGAAGGCCTTTCCCGCACCCAGGTCCATTACATCATCATGGCCGGGGCATTAAGAAAATTCGAAACCGGGGAGGTCCTTTTCAACAAAGGGGATGTGAGTGACTCCATGTATGCCATCATCTCGGGAGAACTTGAGGTGGTTGATTTTGGGGATGATTCTGATGAAGATGGGATTCAGGGGACCAAGAAGCTCATCAGCATTTTGAGACTTGGAGATGTTGTCGGTGAAATGGGCATGGTACGTTCCTGCCGGCGGTCCGCCACAGTCATTACCACAGCACCCACCGAATTACTGCAGATCAACGACAGGATGGTGAGGAGACTGCATTGGCTCTATCCCCCGACCGCCCAGAAGTTCTTCTTCAATCTCATGGCAATTATCTGCGACAAGTTGGAATTTACGACCCAGTGCCTGGCGGATATTACCACTGTGGACGGTTTAACCGGACTTCAGAACAGGGACTATTTCATGGAAATCCTTGAAAAAGAAATGGAAAGGGCCATTCGTTACGGGAGTGAGCTGTCCGTATGCATGATAGCCCTGGATAATTTAAAAGGCATAAATCATACCTACGGCCGCCATGTGGGGGATAAAATCCTTTCCGGCGCCGCCAAACTGCTGAGCAGCCAGGTGCGTAAGAACGACCAGGTGTGCCGGTACAGCGGCCAAACCTTTGCACTCCTGCTGATCAACAGCCCCCTGGAGGACACGCAAAAGGTGTTTGAGCGTTTCAGGAAGCAGTTGTCCCAGCATGTCTTTGGAGGTGAGGACACACCGGTTTATGTGCCCGCCAGTGTCGGCTTTACCACCCTGAGGGCAGGAACAGTCACATCGGCAGAAGAACTCATGGGGATGGCATCGGAATCCCTTGCAAAGGCCAGGGAGTTGGATCGCAATCAGGTCGTTGGTCAAAGCATGGACAAATGAGAATGGCAAAAAAAAATATGCGCCGAACCCTGTTTTTTCTGACTCTCCTTGTTTGTTCTCTGGTGATCCTGAACTCTTGTGCTGCAAAAGGGGCCAATGGCCGCCTCCCCTCCGGCAACCAGGAACAGGGGACACAAGTGCCCTTGACTGCTTGTCAGGAATATGCCGGGGAATTGCTTTCCTATCTTCTCAAGGTGGTTCTCGGAAGGGCCGGGGACCCGGGAACCCGGGAAGAATGGAAAAGGAGCGGCACCCATGAAAGGCTCGACCTCGCCACCATTATCAGGAAGATGACGGATCCGGAAGAAAATATTTCGGATGTCATGGTCATCGATTCCAATATTCTCGCCCTCAGCCGGGTCGTCTACTACTACGATCCTCGCCTCAGTCTCAACAAGAACCGGGATTCCCTTTCAAGCATCTATCCGGCACCGGAGCTTCTGGGCATCCGCTTGTTGTTGCTCAAAAAGATGGACCAAGGAGAAAAAATCAATCTGTCCGCCTTTGTTGAACGGGAAGGAAAGATTCTCCATCAGAAAGAAACTCTGACCTCCGAAGATCTCAATGCCATGAATCTAGCGCCTGATGAAATGCAACTGATTCTGGATATCATTCATCGGGAGCCCCATTATTTTCAATACCTGAAATGCCCTTTTCTGGTGAATGCGCTT
>JAFDIX010000285.1 GCA_019307805.1 Deltaproteobacteria bacterium
CCTCATCCCATTCAAGAATGAGCACCCTAAGAAATCCGTCCCTATCATTCCATAAAGCGACATCCCCCTCAACAGAACCCCGCCTGCTAAAACAGAAAGAAAAAATGCAAAAAAGCTTTGACAGGAAATACTACATTGTGGGAATATATATCAAATTACTCTGCTATACCCTTTGGCACTCATACACTCTGTTAGTAGGATATTTCTTTTATTATGTTCTTCACGGTCAGCTTCTATATTGCCTTGGCCCTATTCGGGCTCGGGCTGCTTTTCAAAGTAAGTACCTGGTTCAGATCTACAATATGGACCGGCACAACACCCTTTTCCCCTTCCCAGAGAATCCTCCATGCCGTGAAAGGGATTTTCAAAACCCTTTTCAGCCCTAAATGTGGGATCCTTCTCAAGGTCTTCCTGTGTGATGTCCTTGTCCAATGCAGAACGCTGAAGGAGAGCCGCCTGCGATGGGTCATGCACATGTGCATCTTTTGGGGTTTTATGCTCCTGTTACTCCTACACGCCTTGGAGCAGACCATCACGGCCTCCCTGTTCGCGGATTATGCGTCCACCCTCAACCCCTTTCTGTTCCTCAGGAGTCTGTTTGGCCTCATGGTCATTGCGGGGCTGGCCATCGATCATTACGTCATGGCTATCCTTGCAGTTGTCATGATTTCGGGTTTTGCCCTGGAAGCCACTAAAATTGGATCCCACTCTCTCTATCAGCAAATGGTTGAAGACTATGCGGATACGGATGACACCCGGGAGCTCCAGTCCCTGGAGAGCTTTTGGGTGGAAAAATTCGGAGTCGTATCACCCCGGGTAAAGGGCCCTTTTGAAGAAGAGCTGTTGGCCCAGGGCGGAGAAATCCACGAAATGAGCTGTGCCGCCTGCCATTCCCGCCCCCAATGGGCGCCATTGAGCTATGGTTTGGCAATGGTGATCAAGCCCTTTGCCCTTACTTTGGATACCCTCAACATCCCCGTCATTTTATGGTACATCCATTTCCTGGCCTGCTTTATCGGTCTGGCCTATCTCCCCTTCAGCCGCATGTTCCATATCATGGCAAGCCCGCTGAGCCTCCTGGCCAATGCAGTCATGGACCGGGAAACGTCCCACCCTGCCAATATTGCCACAAGACAAATACTGGAATTGGATGCCTGTACCCATTGCGGTACCTGCACCCAGGCGTGCGCGGTTGGGATTACCTTTGAACGCATTCCCAATGTCAACATTCTTCCTTCAGAAAAAATAGCCTCTGTGGCGGCCCTGGTGGCGGGAAAAAAGCTCACGGATCAGGAACTGCTCCATATTCAGGAAGGGCTCTACCTTTGCTCCAACTGCTACAACTGTACGTTGGTTTGCCCGGTGGGCATCAACCTGCAGGATCTTTGGTTTAACGTCAGGGAGGCCCTTCTGGAAAAAGGACTGCCGGCGTTGCTCTTGCTCTCCCCATTTTCCCTCTATCGGGGATTGCGACGTGATAGTATCGATCCACGGCAATACATCGAACCCCGGCAAAGAGCAGAGAAGGCCTTTGATGATCAGTGCAAGTCTTTGGATAGCTATGGGAGCCCCATTGATATACGGTCCCTGGACAAGGACTTTAAAAAAACTCTCCAGGGGTCCCCTCGAGGCGACAGCCTCTCTTACTGTTTTACCTGTATGACCTGTTCCTCATCATGCCCCGTGGTTTTGAACTATGACAATGGGTCTGGATCCCTGGACCTTCTGCCCCATCAGATCATACATGCCGCTACACTGGGAATCAGAGATCCTATCTATAGATCCCGAATGCTCTGGAGGTGTCTTGGCTGCTACCAGTGCCAGGAGAATTGTCCCCAGAAGGTGCGGGTGGCGGATATTCTTTTTCAACTCAAAAACATGGCCATGGAACACATAAAACCAAGAATCCAAGATCCTGAACAGGAATGAAAAAATGAAGTACGCCATCCAACGCTGTTGCACAACACCTGTTGTTCTCAAACAGTATGAGACCTCCACCAATGCGGTCTTGAAACATCTCGGGGTTGAATTTGTGGATATCAAGGAGTTCAATTGCTGTGGATACCCACTGAAAAACATTGACAACAAGGCCCACATGCTCTGCTCAGCCAGAAACCTGGCCCTGGCTGAAAGGGAAAACCTTGACATTTTGACCTTTTGTAACTGCTGTTTCGGTACCTTAAAGCGTGTGAACTATTATTTGGGTGAAGAGGCTCCCCTCAGGGAAGAGATCAACCGCGCACTTGCAGGAGATGGATTGAAATACCAGGGCGGGGTCCGGGTGAGACACCTCCTGGAGGTCCTCTATGAAGACATCGGTGTGGATGTTATCAGAGAAAGGTGCGTGAAAAACTTTTCAGGGCTCAAAATAGCCACCCACTACGGTTGCCACATCCTACGTCCCAGGGAGATCATTCAATTTGACAACCCCATCGCTCCCACCATCTTTGATAATCTCGTCCAACTGACAGGGGCCGATAGCATCCCCTGGTCAAGAAAGCTGGATTGTTGCGGGTCGGCCATATGGGGAATTGATGATACGCTCTCTATGGACCTCGTCGAAAAAAAAGTCTCTGATGCCAGGCGATCCGGGGCGGATTACCTGTGCACAGCCTGTCCCTATTGCCAGTTGCAATTTGACACGGTGCAGAAGATCCTTGTCTCAGAAAGGGATGAAGTGCAACCGGTTCCTTCCATCCTGTTCACCCAGCTTTTGGGACTTTGTCTGGGTCTGGATGATCAGGCCCTGGGTTTGGAGCAGAATACGCTGGACGTAACGGGCATCACAAAATTTCTGCAGTGACACCTTTTCCTGTATTTGTATGCATCTCCTATTTTCTTTTCCCATAAAGTTCACCTCCTGGTCTTCCTGAATAAAAAAAGCAAAAAATCGCTATTTTATTGTTGACACGTCTACCACATTGTGGTAGTTCTGTTTATTCGTTACGTCCTCCTGAGGACAAAAAACGGGAGTTCCCTTTGGAAAGCAAAGAGTTTCTGGCCCTGCGCAAACGACTCAACAAGACCCAGAGCCAGATGGCACAACTGTTGGGGTCTTCTTTAAAGGCGATACACAGTTATGAGCAGGGGTGGAGGAAAATTCCGGTTCATGCAGAACGTCAGATTCTATTTCTTGCCTCCCGACTGACAGGGGGAGAAAAGGGGCGAAAACCCTGCTGGACCATTAAAAAATGCCCCACTGAACGGAAGAAACAATGTCCAGCGTGGGAGTTTCATTCCGGGACCCTTTGCTGGTTCATCAACGGGACCATTTGCGATGGCGGGGTTCAAAAGGATTGGCACGAAAAGATGAAGATATGCAGGTCCTGCGAGGTTTTGGGATCATTCTTTACGACCCCCTAGGGGGGTCGATCGGTTCACTTTAATCAATGAGGGTTCGAGAATGACTGTTTTTTTGACCAATATGTGTTCCTGATTCCAGTTGCCTTTCTGCGCCCGGCGCATGAGATCACAGAAGGCAACACCCATTGAGCTGGATTCTCGAATTGAGAATCCGGCTCAATTGGTTAAGTTCCAACGCGATGCATCTCTTAGAGAAGCATAAGAAAAAGAGTCTAATAATATTCTACAGAGTTTTCCTGAAAGGCAGGTGGTGGTGATGCTATGGATAATGAGTAATCCTGTAAATGGCCTGGAGTATCCCAACGAAAACCATCCATACAGGAGTGTAAAATGGCAAAGACCATAAAAGAAATCAACGAACGGATCAAACAAGGAAAGGCCGTGGTGGTTACGGCCGAAGAGATTATAGACATCGTAGAAGAGAAGGGCGCAAAAAAGGCGGCCCAGGAGGTGGATGTGGTGACGACCGGCACCTTTGGGCCCATGTGTTCATCCGGGGCCTACCTCAATACAGGGCACTCCACTCCCAAGATCAAGCTCGGGGGCGGCAATGCCACCTTGAACGATGTGCCGGTCTACACCGGGTTTGCAGCAGTGGACGTCTACCTTGGGGCAACCGCCGTACCGGATAGTGATCCTCGAAACAAAATCTATCCCGGAGAATTCAAATACGGTGGTGGCCATGTCATTGAGGAACTGGTGGCCGGAAAGGACGTAAAACTGGTGGCCACGGCCTACGGGACAGACTGCTACCCCAGGAAGAATATTGAAACATGGATCAACTTGGCGGATGTCAATGAGGCGGTGCTTTTTAACCCCAGAAACTGTTACCAGAACTACAACGTGGCCGTGAACCTTTCCGACAAAGCCATCTATACCTATATGGGGATGCTGAAGCCAAAGGTGGGAAATGCCAACTATTGCAGTGCCGGCCAGCTATCTCCCCTGCTGAATGATCCGAACTATCGGACCATTGGTATCGGTACTAGAATTTTCCTTGGGGGTGGCGAAGGGTATGTCGTATGGCAGGGGACCCAGCACAATCCCCTGATTCCGAGAAAAGAAAACGGCGTACCCCAGGCTCCGGCCGGCTCACTGGCCGTAATGGGAGACCTCAAGGGGATGCAGTCTGAATGGCTCTTGGGAACCACCATGTACGGGTACGGAACCACTATATCCGTTGGTATCGGCATACCCATTCCCATTTTGAATGAAGAAATATGCCAATCTGCTGCGGTGAAAGACGAAGAGATCTGGACCCAGATTGTCGACTACAGCGAGGCCTATCCCCAGGGAATAAAGGGAAGTCTGGGGGAAGCCAATTATGCGCAACTTCGGAAAGGGAAGATCACGGTGGAGGGAAAAGAGGTTCCCACGGGGGGGATCTCCAGCTATTACAAGGCAAAAAAGATCGCAACCCTCCTCAAGGAACGTATTACAAAAGGTGATTTTCTGCTCACAGAGTCGGTCGCCTCTCTCCCCGATTCAGAGAGCGGATATACGTTCAAGCCCATGAAAGAAAGGCCCATTGAAAAATGAACGCCATTTGAGGGGTATCGGGTGGATTCTCCCGATACCCCTCTTGGAGGAAAAAAAGATGACGACAAAAAAGATTGTGCTTCATTTTCCCAGTCACCTTGCAGATCAGCCCCTAGTATCCAGGCTGGTCCGGGACTATGCACTCGAGTTCAATATCTTGAAGGCCTACATCGATTCGGAAGAAGGAGGTCTTCTGGCACTGGAATTGAGTGGCGAGGATGAAAACTACAAGAATGGGATCCAGTATTTGAAGGATGTGGGGGTAAAAGTACAACCCCTTTCCAAGGATATTACCCGCAATGAAGACAGGTGCGCCCACTGCAGTGTGTGTGTTCCTCTCTGTCCCACCGGTTCCTTTGAAGTGGACACTGTAACCGATGAAGTGCATTTCCATGATGACAAATGCGTTGCATGCGGACTCTGTGTAAAGATATGTCCCCCCGGCGCCATGGAGATGTCCCTTTGATGGATCTGTCACCAGAGGCT
>JAFDIX010000994.1 GCA_019307805.1 Deltaproteobacteria bacterium
ACCCCTTTGCCGAAATATAGGTTGGCATCCCCCCTTTCTCTTTTTTGATTCCCTGGTGCAGAACCCCAAGTCTG
This sequence comes from Deltaproteobacteria bacterium, assembly GCA_019307805.1. Classification (GTDB taxonomy): domain Bacteria; phylum Desulfobacterota; class DSM-4660; order Desulfatiglandales; family HGW-15; genus JAFDIX01. The sequence goes on from JAFDIX010000994.1 coordinate 75, forward strand.
ATGTCCGCACTTTGCCCTTAACTTCCCGGATATTATTACAGCATCAGGTATTTTTCAACCGCCTTGCCTTCCTGTACCTCCTGTGGGGTCCCCATGAAGGCAATGGCCCCGCTCACCATGATGTAGATCCTGTCTGCAAGTTCCAGGGTCAAATGAAGGTTTTGTTCCACGAGCAGAATCGCGACCTCTTTCTTGAGTTCGTGGATCACCCTGACCAGCTCCCCCCGAATGACCGGTGCCAGGCCTTCAGAGGGCTCATCCAGCAGCATGAGATCCGCCCCCCCGGTCACGGCCCTTGCAATGGCAAGCATCTGTTGTTCCCCGCCGCTCAGGCTTCCCCCTTCCTGATCAAGAAGCTCAGTCAATTTGGGAAAATACTCCAGGGCCTTGTCCCGGTATGTCTTTTTAGGGGCAATTTCAGCCATCCTGAGGTTCTCCCGTACCGTCAAAAAAGAGAATATCTCCCTGTCCTCCGGGACATATCCGATCCCTCTTTTGGCTATCCTGTCCGTACGCTTACGCGTTATATCCTCGCCCTTAAATGTAATCGTGCCGGTGGATGTCGGAACCAGCCCCATGATGGCCTTCAAGGTGGTTGATTTTCCCACACCGTTTCGACCGAGCAAACAGACGACCTCGTCATCTTTCACTTCCATGGATACGCCAAAGAGAACTTCGCCGGCACCATAGGATGCGTGAATATCTTGTACTTGTAACACTTAGATTTCCTCCCTCAAGTAAACTTTTTGGACAAATTCATCTGCCTTCACCTCATCGGGCGTTCCCTCGGCGATGATCTCTCCGTTGTGCATCACCGAAACCTTCTGAGACAGGGTCATAACCACATCCATCTTGTGCTCCACCAGCAATATGGTATATTTGTCGGATATCCCCCTGACGAACTCGATCTGCTGTTTCGTCTCTCCTGCCGACAGTCCGGCAAAGGTCTCGTCCAAAAGTAGAAGTTTCGGTTTGAGCGTGAGGGCCATACCTATTTCCAGCCGCTGTTTGAGCCCATGCGACAAAATCCCGGCCATGGTATATTTCTCACCGGTAAGGTCCATTTCTTCCAGAATAGCATTGGTTATATCTTCGGACTTTTCGTCTTTGCCCATAAAAAGGAATTTTCTCATGCCGCTCATCTCAAAAGGGACATTGAGCCTCTGGGCGGCCACCATGATGTTATCGAAGACAGTCAACTCGGGGAAGATATTGGTAATTTGAAAGGTCCGCCCCATCCCTTTCATGACCCTCTCGTAGGGCGGCAACCCGGTGACATCTTCCCCTTGAAAAAATACCCTGCCCTCGGTGGGTGGGTAGTGACCGGACAGCAAATTGAAAAAGGTGGTTTTTCCGGCCCCGTTCGGGCCGATAATAGATGCCAGCATCCCTTCCTCGAGTTGAAAATCCACCCTGTTTACGGCCTTCAGCCCGCCAAATGCTATTGTCGCTTTTTCTGTCTTAATCATCATGATTCAAAATTCTCCTGCGCCAGGTAAAGACTTGTGGGGAACGCATCTTGTCAAAAGGAAGATGGCCATAAAGACATACACGGCGACCTCTGACATCGCCGGATAAACCAGGGACATCAAGGCCATGATCTCTCCAACGATGAGGCCGGCAACAATGGATCCCCGGAAACTTCCCATTCCGCCGATCACCACGCACACGAAACACTGTATCAGGATCTGTACCCCCATTTCCGGGAACACGGCCAACAGGGGTGCGGCCAGCGCTCCGGCCAGACCGGCCAGGGCCACCCCGACACCAAAGGTAAGGGTAAATACGGCCGATACGTTGATCCCCAGGGCCTTGACCATCTCACGTTTGTCCACGGCTGCCCGAACGGTCAGTCCAACGGGTGTCTTCTTCAAAAAGAGCCACACCAGGACGGCCAGAACGATACAGACGCCGACCACAAATATTCGATAGATTGAAAAATGCATGAATCCCAGGTACACGGTCCCGGAAAGTAATTCCGGCGGGGAAAAGGGCCTGTAGGCAACCCCCCAGACGAGCCTGATAATCTGGATGATCCCCAGCATCACGCCGAAGTTGAGGAGGAGGCCAAAGACCGGGTTTTTCCCATACAAACGACGAAGCAACACGAATTCCACGATAAAACCCACGATCATGATGGTTACCGGCACCACGATCAGGACAACCCAGAAATTGTCAACAAACCCCATTACTGAGAGTGCAACGTAGGCCCCGAGTGTATAATAGGCCCCGTGGGCAAAATTGATGATATCCATTAGACCGAAGATGATGGACAAACCCATGGCCATCATTGCCAGGAGCATACCGAACACAAAACCGTTCATCAGTTGTTCGAACAATAAAAGTAAAAAGTCACCCATCTCTATCTCCTAATCTTGAACTTGAAAATACGCTCGGCAATCTTTACAATTTTATCCCAAATACCCATGGGCAGAAACAGCACCGTAGCGATCAGGATCACTGCAATAAAACCCATCCACTCCTGAAATTCGGCACTGATGTAATCTTTGATACTCCAGAA
>JAFDIX010000286.1 GCA_019307805.1 Deltaproteobacteria bacterium
AGGAGATTATCAACGCAGGGTGGACAGACACCATTTCCATGGCCCGGCCTTTTATCTGCGAGCCTGATCTCGTGCTGAAAATAAGCGAGGGGCTCGGAACAAGCGTCTCCTGTACGAGCTGCCTCGCCTGCCGGGCAGGGTTTGCCAAGGAGGGTCTGCGCTGCCGGAGAGATGAATAACCTGCCGTTGTGTACAGTGTTTATCCGCCGTCGCAAAAGACCACGGACTTGTCCGCGGACTCCATTAGGCTTCCGGATCAGATGTCAGGCCTGCGGCCTTGATGCCGGCAATGGCAGAAATTTCATCATTGTCCGATATATCCCCGCTGATGCCGACCGAGCCGATGATGGTTCCTTCGGCATCCCGAATGAGGACACCCCCTGCGACAGGAACCAGACGACCTCCGGAAGCCGCGGCAAGGGAATTGACAAAGTAGGGCCTTTCCTGGGCCTGTTTTTCGATAAACCGTGACGGCGTCCCCATTCCCACGGCGCCCCATGCCTTGCCCAGGGCGACCTGGGGTCGAAAGGGGCTTGCCCCGTCCTGGCGCTTAATCGCCTTCATGTTGCCGCCGTCATCCAGAACCACTACAGTGAGGGGTTTAAATCCCAACTCGGCTCCCTTTTCAAGTGCTGCATCCACAATAATGGATGCCTGCTCCAGTGTCAGACTGCCCATGGCGTCCTCCTTAAACATTGTTGTCTTATCGGTGCATGCAAAGAAGATAGGAGATAGGAACCAAGGTGTCAATGGTTGAAGTGAAGATGCTGATACCCTATGCTTTTTGTCTATACCCGGTTGTTGTTTGATAGTAATATAAATGGTTAAGTCCCTGAACGACCACATGCCACTCAAAAAAGGGAGAGATACACAATGATGCGATTCATAAAGGTCGTTGCCCTGGCTATCGGGATCATCATAGTGGTACTGGCGGGCGCCATTGGCTATGGGTTGTACAAATTCAAATACTTTCCTGAAAAGGATATGGCTGAGGAAAGGATATCTTCTGATGCCAAGGAACTGTCCGGATATATTCGCAGGATCGTATCCTTTGGACCCAGAAATCCAGGGACTGTGGGGGAGGCAAGAACCAGGGACTATATTTTACAGAAATTCACGGAATACGGCCTCAAAAGTGATGGGCAGGAAGAATTTGAGATCAATATGTATCATCCCTATTCCTGGCGCCTCATTCTCAGTGATAAAGGGAACAAGGAAAAGGTTGAGGTCCCGTGCTCATACATGCCCTTTTCCGCCTCCACGGGGAAAGAGGGGATCACGGCCCCACTGGCCTATGTTGGTCTGAACGAGGACCTCGAGGGCCGGGATCTTCGCGGGAAGATTGTGGCATATGATTTCAAGTTCAAGCCAAAGGGATTGAAAACCTACAAAAAAATTCTCTTCTTCTACGACCCGGATGACACCCTGGAATCCAGCGGGCGGGTTGTTCGGCCGGCCCTGGAGTTTGAATATCAGATGTACCGGAAGCTCAGGTCCAAGGGGGCGGTGGGTATGGTGGGACTCCTGTCCGGGCTTCAATGGGATTCTGACCAATACTACCCCCAGATGAGCTTTGGGTTGGAGAAAAGCCTTCCAGGGGTCTGGGTGCGGCCGAGTCAGTGCGGACGGGTCAAGACGTGGGCCAACAAAACGGGGGCCACGGGCACCCTTCTGATGACTTCACGGGAGGACAGGGGAACGACAGCCAACATATGTGCCGTGCTGCCCGGTCAGATCGACGAATACTATTTGGTTTTCAGCCAGCATGACACCTACTTTGACGGAGCTGTGCAGGATGCGTCCGGAGTGGCGGTTGTTTTGGCCCTGGCAAAACACTTTGCCGGAACGAATAAGCCCCTGCAGCGGGGCATCATCTTCATGACCCTGCCCCACACCAACGGACGCGTGGGAGAAAAGGCTTTTATTGAAAAGCACAGGAATGGCCTTTTGAGGAAGACCGCACTTGTGATGGCGGTTGAACACATCGGGAGGGAACTGGACCCCCAGGAGAATCTGGGCTTTAAGGTATCGGACAGGCCTTCCTTCAGAATGTTTTTTACATCGTTGAATCAGAACATCAACGGCATGGTAAAGACCGCCATTCTCAAACAGGATTACAAAAGAAGCACGATCATACCCCAGTGGCTGGTGGAAAAGATCACGGGCAAGGCCCGGGGCATTGCAGGGGAGTTTTATGAGGCTGGTATACCGGTGATCGGGATGATGTCCAATCCGCCCTATATGTTTTTCCCTGAAGACAGGCCTGATGCCGTGGCCACGGATCAACTGGTGCCGACCGCGAACCTCATGGCATCCATCATCCGGACCGCCGACGGATTTTCCTTTGAGGAGCTTCGTTAAAAGACAGGCGGCCCAAAAGATCTACTGAAGAGATACGAAGAGCGAAAGATCTGAACAACCGTGAACCCCTGGCCCAGACCTGGCATAGCAAAATGCGGTGTAGGAAAGCCACGTGATCATAAGCGGTGAAAGCAGTTTCATATTCGCATTCCGTCGCGCCATGGCAGGCGCTGAACCGTGAACCTAACAACCTGTGTAGTTACAAAGGATCTACCCTACTGGGGAGCGCCTCTTGGCTTGAGGTGTTCGATAAGGAGGGAGATAAAAAAGCACAGGGCCGCCACCATGATGATGGCGGCACCTGATGTCAGGTCAAGATGGTAGGAGAGCAACAACCCTGTGAATGTGAAAAACATGTTGAGGAACACCGAATAGATCATCATTCTTGCTAATGATCCGGCATGCTTTTCGGCGATATAGGGGGGGATGGTGAGAAGGGCAATGACGAGTATGAGTCCTACCACCCGAATGACCATCACCACTGACAGGGCGATCATGGCGATCAAAAGAAAATAGAGGAATCTCACGGGCACTCCCCGCACCTGGGCAAACTCTTCATCGTAGGAGAAGGAGAGCAGATCGTGGTAGTAGTATCCAACGAACAATAATACCACGCCATCCAGTAGGAGCATGAACCAGAGATCGGAAGTAGGGACCGTCAAGATACTTCCAAAGAGATAGCTCATCAAATCCACGTTGTACCCCGGTGTCATATCAAGAAGGATGACCCCAAGGGCCATACCCACCGCCCAAAGCACACCAATTATGGTATCTGCCCTTTGTTTGTTCTTTATACTGATTGCAGCCATAATTACCGCCATCAGAAGAGCGAACCCCATAATCCCCCAGAGATAGGAAAACCCGAAAAAGAAGGCAAGGCCGATTCCGCCATAGGCGGCATGGGCAATGCCCCCTGAGAGAAACACCATGCGGTTTACCACCACCAGGGTCCCGATAATACCGCACATGATGCTGGCCAGGAGCCCGGCCATAAGGGCATTTCTCATGAATTCGAACTGGAGTGCTTCAATCACCTTAATCCTCCGAATGCTCTGGAAAAACCCGGTGGGGCAATCCGTGGCCGATCAATTCCACAGGGCAGTGGTAGGCCATTTCCAGCATGTCTTTGGTGATTTCCGGTGTGTCATGAAAGAAGAGCTCTCGATTGACACAGGCAACGGATTTGGCATGGCTGGAGAGGACCATGGCGTCATGGGAAACGACCACGATGGTCACTGTCTTGTTGAGTTCCAGCAGGAAATCATAGAAATCGGTCTGGCCTTTGGTGTCCACGCTTGACATGGGTTCATCCAGAAAGAGGACCTCCGGCTGAGATACCATCGCCCTGGCCAGGTAGACCCGCTGACGTTGACCCCCGGAGAGTTCGTCCATCCGGCGGGATCGAAAATCCCACATCTCAACACGCTCCAGACACTCCTGCAATATACCACTGTCTTCCCTGGAAAAGGACTTCCAGCCACCACCACCCCTGATTTGTCCCATCCGGACCACATCCTGCACACAGATAGGAAAACCTCTATTCACGTGAATATCTTGAGGCACATAGCCCAGGCGAAAGGCTGCTTTTCGAGGGGCTTGGTCGAATATGCGCACCGCACCCCGGTCCGGCTCCAGGAGCCCCAGCATCAGCTTTATAAGGGTTGTCTTGCCGCCCCCGTTGGGCCCGATGATAGCGAGGAAGTCCCGGGAGTGAATGGTGAGGTCCACACCGGTGAGCACAGGATTTCCGTTGTAGGAAAACCAGAGGTCCTGAATATCTACAACTTCTGACTGGGACATGGGAGTCACCTCAAAGCAGTACGGAATTTTTCAGCCAAATGCCGCAGGTTTTCCATCCAGTTTTCAGCAAGCGGGTCTGCGGTGAGCACCTGCCCGCCGATTTCCCTGGCAATGAGCCGGGCACTTCTGGAGGAAAACTGCGGTTGCACGAAAACCACCTTGATATCGTGTTTCCTGGCGTGGGCGATCAGTTCTTTGAGCCGGGCAGGCTTTGGTTCTTTGCCTTCCATTTCGATGGGTACCTGCCTTAGTCCATAGGCACTGGCAAAATAACCCCAGGAAGGGTGAAACACCATAAACTGAAGGCCTTGCCTGCCGGCAAAAACATTCCTGAGATCAGCATCGAGGTCCAAAATCTCAGCGATAAACTTTCTGTAATTGGCCTCATAAACAGTTCCATTGGATGGATCAACCTGCAAAAGGCCTGTAAGGATGTTGCGGGCCTGCATCATTACCAAGGGTGGGGAGGTCCAGATATGGGGATCAAGGATAACCTGGTTCCCTCTTTCGCCGTGATCATGGTGCGCTTTCATGGCCCGTTTTTTTATCCCATGGTCCGTGTGTACCAGCCACATCTTCGGATTGGCGGATTCAAGTTTTTTCAGCCAGGTCCTTTCAAAGGGTACGCCGATGGTAAAATACAACCTGGCCCTGGAGAGACCCACCATCTGCTTTGGCTTGGGTTCATAGGTGGCGGGACTGGCCCCCGGCGGGACCATGACGGATACATCCACCAGGCTTTGGCCTATTTTTTCGACAAAAT
>JAFDIX010000995.1 GCA_019307805.1 Deltaproteobacteria bacterium
ATTCCACCAATGCCAGGGCCGCTATTACGGCATGGTTTGACAAGAAATGGCCCCAACACAAGGACTACGGCAAGAGAAAACCCCGGTTTGCGTGCAGCTATCATTTTGCCCATCCTTATTGCAGCGCCCCCATCAAGGCCATCAAGGACCAGGCCACGCTCCTCGGATTTGACATAGGCCCGGACGTCAATGTCACGCTTTTTGCCCTGGATACCAAGAGCCAGGTCATGGCCCTCAAGAAGTTCAAACCTGACCTGGTCTTTCACGGAAACACCACCATGTCCGTGTCCGCCACAATCCGGGATGCCTATGCCTTGGAACTGGGTGCACAGCACATTATCAATAACTGGGGTTTTGATGAGAACCTGCCCCGGCTCGCGGGTGAAGCCGCCGAAGGGGCCATGGGTGCGACACCCTGCGCCTTCTATGGGCAGCCCTATAAGAACATGGACATCGTGGTCGCATCGGCCAAGAAATACGATCCCGGTATTGCCCAGAACAAGAGACTGATCCGGACCATTCAGGCCTGGGGGGATGCCCTGATTACCTGGGAGGCCCTGAAGAGAGCCGACAAGGCAGGGGATCTGTCCGGCCACGGAATCATGACCAAAGGCTTTGAGACCATGCGTAATTTTGACATTGGTCTGGGCGCCTCACCCATTAGTTACACTGCCACTGACCACAGGCCCACGACAGGCTGCCTCATCCAGGAATGGAAGAACGGGAAATTCCAGGAAGTGGAACGGGTGGACCTGAAAAAGCGTTGGCCGGGAAAATGGGCAAAGGAATGGCTGGGGTGGTAACCTTCACTTTTCCTGCTTGAAGGAAACCCATACAACCTTGTCCTCAAGGGCGTCTCCATCGAGATCCCAAGGGGCGGCATCGTGGCCCTGCTCGGGGCCAACGGTGCCGGCAAGAGCACGACCCTAAAGGCCATTTCCGGGTTATTGAAGACGGAAGACGGCGAAGTGACGGATGGTGCCATTGAGTTCGAAGGGCAATACATTCATCACGAAAGGGCGGCAAATATTGCCAAAAAAGGGATCGTACAGGTGATTGATGGCAGACGGGTCTTTGAGCACCTGACCGTCGAGGAAAACCTCAAGGTGGGGGCGCACCTTCGAAAGAGCGGCCCCGTCAAGGAGGGCCTGGAGTTGGTCTACCACTATTTCCCGCGGCTTCGAGAGAAGCGGAATGAAACAGCCGGCTTTGTGAGCGGCGGGGAACAGCAGATGACCGTGGTGGGCAGGGCCCTCATGACTGAACCGAAACTGGTCCTCCTGGATGAACCCTCCATGGGACTGGCCCCGAAGTTGATTCATGAAATCTTCAATATCATCATGCAGCTCAACAAGGAGCAGCAGATCTCCATCCTTCTGGTGGAGCAGAACGCCAAGCTGGCTTTGAACGTGGCTCCCCATGCCTATGTCATGGAGACCGGGAGGATCGTCATGGACGACAGTTCGGAGAAACTGAGCCAGAATGAGGATATTAAGGATTTTTATCTGGGACTCACAGACAAGGGCGGAAGAAAGAGTTTCCGTGATGTGAAGCACTACAAGCGGAGAAAAAGGTGGTTAGCCTGACATGAAACCTGTTTCAAGCGAAGAATCGGGAAGACGAAATTCCCAATTCCGAATTCGAAAGGGAGGTCTTATAATGAAGAAAAGAATGGCACTGATTATGGTTCTCATCTTTGGCCTGGGGGTGGTTTTAGCCTCCTGTGCGGGTATGCAGAACCCGGGGAACTCCGGGTGGAAGGATCCAGTAGTCACCCTTGCGTCTTTTACCGTACCCCAGTATGACGGATACTGGTATATTAGTGCAAAAACGAAACCCACAAAAGGGAAGGCCGGGAATCGTGGTGCGCCCCTGCCCATGAGCTTTCTCTTTAACATCCACAATCCCAATCCCTATCCGGTGCTCCTGGACGACTTCAAGTTTACGGTTGCATTTGAGAAAGACTTTGACGTCGTGACCGTCAATGTTCAGGATGAATACTGGATCCATGCCCGCAAGACGGATCAGATCAGGGCCACGACCATGATTACGGTGCGTTCCGCCCTCCTGAGCCTGCTGGTCACCGGGGGTTACAAGTTGAAGGCGCGGGGTGTGAGCCCCTGGGCTGCCCTGGAAAAATGGTGGACCGGTGTGCCGGATTATGCCGTGCCCGTCATGGTGCATGAAGGGGCGGCTTCCTTCAGCGCGGACGGTGTGGCGAAAGTGGTGGCTTTT
>JAFDIX010000287.1 GCA_019307805.1 Deltaproteobacteria bacterium
GGCTGGACAATCAAGTAGTTTGGGCTTGGGTATTCCTCATGACCTCCCTGAAGATCACCAGTTTCTGAACGTCCTGGGTGCCTTCTCCCAGGGAGGATGCCCAGGCATCCATTGGGAACTTGTGAATGGGGTGTTCATAGATCACCGAAGCAGCCCCGAACAGATCCGCGGCCCATTGGGTGACCTCACGGGCGGTTTTTACGGCAAAGTACTTGGCAAGCGAAGAATCCAGGCGAAAGTCATCTCCCTGATCCAGCCTCCAACAGGCCCTATGGAGCAACAGCCGGGCGGCCTCTATTTTGGCGTAGAAGTCGGCTATCTCAAAGGCCTTGGCCTGGTAATCAGCTAATTTGCGGCTGAAAACCTCCCTTTTTCTTGCGTGCTCCACTGCCATTTCAAAGGCCCCGAGCGCGGTCCCGAGTGTCAGGGCGCTGATGGGAACCCTGCTATAGGTGAATATCCTGAGGACCTGTTGCAGACCCTTTCCCCTCTCTCCCACGAGGTGATCATCGGGCACAAAGACCCGGTCGAACTGTATCCTGGTAAGATCCGATGGAATCCATACCTGCTTGTGAAGCTTCCTTCTTGAAACCCCTTTCGCCCCGAGGTCCACCAGAAACATGGAAAGGCGACTGCTCCTGTCCCCATTCGGGTCTGAAACGGCAGTGACGACCGCAAAGTCACTGATAAGACCATTGGTGACATAGGCCTTTGTTCCCTCCAGATACCAACCGCCATCCACTTTTTCCGCCCGGGTGGAGATGCCGGCAACATCGCTTCCGGCACCACTCTCTGAATTGCCCAGGCAAAGGAGGGTTTCTCCTGCGACTGCAGATGGCCCATATTTCTGCTGAAGTTCCGGTGATCCGAAGAGCCAGAGCCCGGTGAGTCCCAGATCCACATGGGCAAGCACTGAGACGGCAACGCCGGGAGAGATTTTTGCCAGTTCTTCAGCAACAAGAGATCCTTTGAGGGCGGGGTGTTTTTCAAGGCTGCTTTGACCCATTTCAAATCCAAGCCAACCCTCATCGCCAAAAGCGCTAAAAAGGGAAGAGGGGACAGCCCCTTCCCTGTACCAGGTGGCAAGGTGGGGCGTTACCTGGTCTCCAAAGAAGGCCCTGAGTTTATCCCTATCCTGCAAAATCCGACCAGGTACTTCGAAGTCCATCATCATCACCTCCTGTCTGATTTCTCTGAAAACCGTCCATGAAAGAGATATGGACGGTGGCCTGTCATATGAAACTAATATAAAACCAAACCTGGGAAACACAAGCAAAAGTCCGGCCCCCAGCCCTATTGCTTGTAAAATAAGTATTTCTCCCTATTTTTAGATAAGATGAGACAATAAGCGATAAGCTTTATCTATTGTATATTCTTTATTTTCAACGTACCTGTTCGTAGAGGAGTAGTGCCATGCCAAGAGAGAAGATCGATCTCGAATACCAGGTGGACTATCTCTCCATCCTGGATGAAAAGGGCAATCTCGACAAAGATCTTGAACCGGATATCCCGGACGACCTGCTCCTGAAGCTGAATCGGGCCATGCTCCTGGGTAGAAGGTTTGATGAGAGACTCTTGAGTCTCCAACGCCAGGGGCGTGTGGGGACCTTTGCACCTATTACCGGGCAGGAGGCCTCACAGGTGGGGGCAGTGGCGTGTTTGCGGTCTTCGGATTGGATGACCCCTTCTTTCCGGGAAATGGGAGCCGAGTTGTGGCGAGGGAAGGCAATGGAAACGGTCCTGCTCGGATTGGGAGGATTTAACGAGGGCTGGCCGGAAGAAGAGCCCCACAATGATCTTCCGGTCGCTGTTCCCGTGGGTTCCCAGGTCCTTCACGCGGTGGGCATTGCCTGGGCCATGAAGTACCGTGAGAAGGATGATGTTGCCATGACCTTTCTGGGCGATGGCGGCACATCTGAAGGGGATTTTCACGAGGGGATGAATTTCGCAGGGGTGTATCAGGCCCCGGTCGTCTTTGTGTGCCAGAACAACCAGTGGGCCATTTCCATTCCCCGATCAAGGCAGACCCGTTCCGAGACAATCGCACAGAAGGCTATTGCCTACGGTATACCGGGTATCCAGGTGGATGGAAATGACATCCTGGCCGTATACGCCGCAGCCAGGGAAGCCGTAGATCGGGCACGTTCGGGTGGTGGGCCGACCCTTTTGGAGTGCGTCACCTATCGGATGATGATGCACACCACAGCGGATGATCCAAAAAGGTACCGAACCGAGGAAGAGGTCAACGCCTGGAAGGCCCGGGATCCCATTACACGATTTCAGAAGTATCTCACCAATAGAGGCCTGCTTTCAGAAGCGCAGATCAAGGCCCTGGAGGAAGAGATTCAATCGGACATTCAGGGTGCCCTGGACAGGGCCGAAGACATTATGAAGAAATTTGTGGATCCCATGCACATGTTTGAGCATGTGTATTCTGAACGTCCTTCCTACCTCGAGGAGCAGAGACAGGCCCTTGCCGAGGAATTGGCGGCTGTTGAGAAGGAGGGGAACCATGGCTAAAATGACGATGGTTCAGGCGCTCAACCTGGCCCTGCACCAGGAAATGGAAAAGGATGACAGGGTCATTGTGCTGGGTGAAGACGTGGGTGTGGATGGGGGTGTTTTCCGCGTGACCGACGGACTGATTGACCGGTTTGGTGAAAAGCGGTCGGTGGATACCCCTCTGGCCGAATCGGGTATCGTGGGCATGTCCATCGGTATGGCAGTCTATGGGCTGAGACCGGTGTGTGAAATCCAATTCTCCGGATTTAGCTACTTCAGCTTTCACCAGATCGAGTCCCATGCCTCACGCCTCCGTTGGCGGAGCCAGGGCCGCTTTACCGTACCCATGGTCCTGCGTACCCCCTATGGCGGGGGTGTCCGGGCCCTGGAACACCATTCCGAGAGTCGAGAGGCCTACTACGCACACATGCCCGGGATCAAGATGGTGATTCCCTCCGGGCCCCGAAATGCCAGGGCCTTGCTCGTAAGTGCCATCCGCGACCCGGACCCGGTTGTCTTCTTCGAAGGGAAGGCCATATACCGTGCCTTCCGGGAGGAAGTCCCGGAAGAGGAAGAGACCATGCCCCTCGGAAAATCCCAGGTCGTTCGGCAAGGCAAGGACCTGACCATGATATCCTACGGGGCCATGATGCGACCCACCCTGGAAGCGGCATTGGCACTGGCGGAAAAGGACGGTGTGGAGGCAGAGGTCATAGACCTGCTCACCATATCCCCCCTGGATGATGAACTCTTTGTCCAGTCCGTACAAAAGACCGGACGGGCCATGGTTATCCATGAAGCGCCGCGAAGTTTTGGGCCGGGAGCCGAAGTGATCTCAAGGCTCGTAGAGAAGGCCTTCTATTACCTGGAGGTCCCCGTTACCAGGGTGACGGGCTTTGATGTGGTGATACCCTTTTTCAGCCGGGAACAGGTTTATCTGCCCGGAGCAGCGAGAATAGTGCGTGCAGCCAGGAAGATGTTGAGACCATAAGAGGAAGGAGGGAGCATGGCCAGAGCGTTTAAACTGCCGGACTTGGGAGAAGGTATTCACGAGGGTGAAATCCTTGCCGTCATGGTGGCAGTTGGTGATGAAGTGAAGGAAGGGGATCCCATTCTTGAAGTGGAAACGGACAAAGCCGCTGTGGAGATCCCATCGCCCTACACGGGAAGGGTGGAGGAAATCCTGGTAAATCCGGGAGATGAGGTAAAAGTCGGTCAGGTGCTCATGACCTTTAGTGGTGAAGGGGAGGAGGAAGCACCTGTTCCGGAAAAAACTGAAGAAATGGAAAAGCCCCGTGAGCCAGGTCCTGTCCCAGGCCCTGCAAGAAAAGAAGGGCCTGTTCCCGCCTCACCGGCTACACGTCGGCTGGCCCGGGAACTGGGTTTGGATCTGAAGCAGGTTCCTCCCACGGGGCCGGGTGGTCTGGTGACCGCGGAGGATGTTCGCGGGTTTTCAGAGAAGGGCGCCCCTGCGAAGGAAGCGGCTCCTGTCGAAGAACCGGAACCGGTGGAAAAAAGAATTCCAGGTGCCGGGGCCTACCGGTTCCCTGATTTTTCAAAGTGGGGCCCGGTGGAGCGGGTGCCTGTGCGCTCCATTCGAAAGGCCACGGCCAGACAGATGGACCTGGCCTGGTCCAGGATTCCCCATGTCCACAATCTGGATGACATCGACATGACCAAGCTGGAGGAGTTTCGGCGCAGGCACAAGGAGGATGTGGCGGCCAAGGGTGGAAAACTGACCATTACGGTATTCGCGTTGAAGGCGGTGGCAACGGCCCTGAAAACATACCCTAAATTCAATGCATCCTATGACACCGATGCGGGTGAGATCGTCATCAAACACTACTTCCACATCGGGGTGGCCGTAAATACGGATGACGGACTCATTGTCCCAGTTATTCGAGACGTGGACCGCAAGAGCATCACGGAATTGGCCATTGAAATGACAGAACTCGTTCAAAAGACCAGGGAGAGGAAGACAAGCCTGGAGGAGTTGCAGGGGGGGAGCTTCACCATCACCAATGTTGGGCCCATGGGAGGAGGGTATTTTGCTCCCATTATCAATTTTCCCCAGGTGTCCATTTTGGGAATGGGGGCGGCATCCATGAAGCCGGTTGTCAGGGAAAAGGACGGGGGAGGGCACGAGATTGTCCCGCGGCTCATGATGCCCATTGTCCTCTGTATTGACCACAGGGTCCTGGATGGGGCGGATTCCCTGAAATTTATCAAGGTGGTCAAGGATGCCCTTGAGGATCCGGATGAACTGCTGATGACCATGATTTGAGGTACAGACAGATGGTGATGGGTGAGTTGGCGCTGGAAACGGAAGTCCTTGTTATTGGCAGCGGCCCAGGGGGATATGCCGCGGCTTTTCGGGCCGCCGATATGGGTATGGAGGTCACCATGGGAGGTCACCATGGTGGATATGGAGGCCCGGCCCGGCGGGGAGTGTCTCTTTAGAGGATGCATTCCTTCCAAGACACTTCTTTACCTGGCGGAGCTTCTGCATGACACGGGGCGGGCAGATGCCATGGGGATCACTTTTGGGGAACCACAGCTCAATTTGGATAGGATTCGGGCATGGAAGGAAGAGGTCATTGACAAACTCTCCGACGGTCTTGTGACCCTGTGCGACAAGAGGGGTGTTCAGAGACTGCAGGGCAGGGCCCGTTTCGAGGGATCTGGTCAGGTCCGTTTGCAGGATTCGGAAGTGAGCCACATAAAATTCCGCCATGCTGTACTGGCAACGGGCACAAGCCCTTCACCCCTGCCGGACATGGAATTTGCCCGGGGATCCCGAATCATGGATTCAGGCGGGGCCCTCGAACTGCCTGACATCCCTGAGTCTCTCCTCATATTTGGGGGCGGGTATATCGCTCTGGAAATGGGCACGGTGTATGCCGCCCTTGGCAGCCGTGTTACCGTGGCCCTGAGAAGTGAGCGACTCCTGCGCGGGGCAGATCAGGATCTTGCCGCCCCCCTGATTCGAAGAGTCAAAAACATCTTTGAAAACATCCATTTCAATACCAGTATTGCAGCGCTCAATGAAGAGGAAAGCCGGGTCCGCGTGACCTTTGACGGAGAGGTGGAAAATTCCCAACAGACCTTTGACCGGGTGCTGATCGCCATCGGACGGAAACCCAACACCCGGGATATGGGCATTGAAAACACCAAAGTGAAATTGGATGACAGGGGCTATGTTGTCGTGGATGAACAGCAACGAACCTCGGATGACAAGATCTTTGCCATAGGCGATGTGGTCGGAGGCCCCCTGCTGGCCCACAAGGCCATTCACGAGGGTAAGGTGGCGGCCGAGGTTATTGGAGGGGAACCATCCGCCTTTGATGCGCGCGCAATTCCGGCCGTCGTGTATACGGATCCCCAGGTTGCCTGGTGTGGGCTCACAGAAGATCAGGCAAAAAAGGATAAAATACCTATCAAGGTGGAACGGTTCTCCTGGAAGTTCTCCAGCCGGGCAACTACCATGGATGCCCCCCAGGGGCTGACAAAGATCATCGTCGATCCTGAAACCAAACGAATTCTTGGATTCGGAATAACAGGCCGGGAAGCAGAGGGGATGATCGGTGAAGGTGTCCTTGCAGTGGAGATGGGAGCCCTTGCCCAGGATATTGCCCTGAGCATCCATCCCCACCCCACCCTGTCTGAGACCCTTGGAGAAGTGGCGGATGTCTTCCTGGGTACTTCCACACACGTCCTGCCCACCAGGAAAAAGTGAGAGCTCCAGGGGAAATCAACACGAGAGATCAGGAACTCACCCAGGGGAGCATCGGTAGGGCCATTTTTAAAATGTCATGGCCCATGCTCCTCATCATGCTTTTCAATTTCATTGTCGGGTTTACAGACATCTACGTAGCAGGGCTCCTGGGTTCAGAGGTCCAGGCGGCTGTCGGTTTCATCGAACAGCTCTATTTCCTGCTTGTCATCCTGGCCAATGCCATCAGTACGGGATCTGTGGCCATTGTATCCAGGGCCGCCGGCGCAGGGGACATGGCGAAGGCAAGGGATGCCTCTCGTCAGTCCCTGGGATTCGGTATGCTCATTGCCGTTGTATTGATGGCTGCCGGGCTTGGGTTGACGGAGATCATCGTTTCAGTCGCCGGATTTCCTGAAGAGATCTTTCACATGGCCGTGGTCTTTCTCCGCATTTTTGCCGTCTCTCTGGGGTTCAACTATTTTCTGATCATATCCAATGCCGTGCTTCGGGCACTGGGCACACCCCAAAAGCCCCTCCTATCCATGGGTATCTACGCAGCCCTCAACGTAGTATTGGACTTTGTGCTGGTTTTTGGATTGGGTCCCTTTCCACATCTCGGTTATGCGGGTATTGCGTTGGCTACCACCATTTCCGTTGTCGTTGCCACCGCTGTCAATGTGTTGTTTTTCGTGAACCTGGGATGGGCCTCTCTTTTTCGAAGCCTGTTGCGCATGACCCGACACTATGTTCATCGGTTGGTCAATATCAGTTGGCCAATGGCGTTGGTCATGATTGCATGGAATGCCGGCACGGTGGTTCTCTACAATATCCTGGCCCGCCTTCGTGAAGGGCACATAGAGGCCATGGCCGCCTATGCAACCGGACTCCGGATTGAAGCCATCCTCTTTATGCCCGCCTTTGCACTCAACATGGCAGCATCGGTCCTGGTGGGACAGAATCTGGGGGCACAACGGGCAGATCGAGCCGTGCGGGTGGGGTGGCAAATCGCCATAACATCTGCCACCCTATTGGCAGGGATGGCTGTCCCTCTCTTTATCTTCGCCCCCCAGGCGGCCTCGCTCTTAACCGGGGATCCAATGGTCCTGAGGGAGACTGTCACCTATCTTCATTACAATCTGCTGGCAACGCCCCTCATGGCATTCAGCCTCAGTTTTGGCGGAGGACTTCAGGGAGCAGGGGATACGCGGGGTGTAATGCTCGTCATTATTTTTGCCATGTGGCTCGTTCGCATGCCATTGGCCTACATCCTGGGGATTGAACTGGATTGGGGGCCCCGGGGCGTATGGACAGCCATGATCACCTCCATGGCCATTCAGGGGACACTCATGTGCCTCAGGTTTCACCTGGGTAAATGGAAGACCTTGAAGGTGTAAAAACCGAAGAACATCTCCACATAGTATTTCCCAGTGCAAGTCGCGGTTGATGCTACCTGGCGCCCATCCAGAAATAAAATTCTGGCACGAGAGAGTTTCCAATTCAGAAATGAGGCATTTTTTGCAAGATCAAGAGAATCAAGGGGTTGGGCGGAGACGTACATGTGGTACGTCGAACAACTAACCCCGCCGATTGGCGCAGAGATTGCGAAAAAGGGCTATTTCTGGATGGAAACTACCTAGCTTGACTTTTCGAGGTGACTATACTAAAAATTTTTTTCAGCTAAACGTTTAACGTGAAAGACCATTTCTTGCCCCTGTCAATATCAATTATAATGATTTTTGCTCCAACACCATTTTGAGGAAAGCAATTAAAAGCTGTTTTAAGTTGGCTCTTCATAAATAGATTTGAACGGA
>JAFDIX010000021.1 GCA_019307805.1 Deltaproteobacteria bacterium
GAGGGAGGACGGCACACGCCGTTTTTCAATGGATACAGGCCGCAGTTTTATTTTCGGACTACGGATGTGACGGGAGTGGTGACATTGCCCGAGGGTGTTGAGATGGTAATGCCCGGTGACAACGTGTCCATTGAGGGCGTGCTGATCACCCCCATAGCCATGGAGAAGGAACTGCGATTTGCCATCCGTGAGGGCGGTCGTACTGTGGGCGCCGGCGTGATCAGTGAGATTATTGAGTAGGAGCGATCGGACGCCATAATGACCCTGGAAATAGGGTTTTTTCATCTGGGGTCACAGAGGGACGGTGTAACCCCACACACGGAGATCTGGAATGCGAGACATTATTACCTTGGCCTGTGAGCAGTGTAAAAAAAGAAACTACACCTCTACCAAGAACAAGAGAAAAACACCGGATAAATTGTCTTTCAAGAAATATTGCCCTTCTTGCAGGACACATACACTCCACAAGGAAACAAAATAGGTATTGAATGGTTGCAGGCCAGTAGCTCTAACGGCTAGAGCACCGGTCTCCAAATCCGGGTGTTGGGGGTTCGAATCCCTCCTGGCCTGCCAATGTATGGGTATTTTGAATTTAGAGAGATAATCCGGGCACCAGGGCAATCACAGGGATTATTGTCCGGGGGAAACAGGGAAAGATGAAAAAACCCAGGCAAAAGAAGAAAAAAAAGACGGCTCGAAAGAAATCACGTGTTGCATCTCGACCTCAGGCAGCTGCGGTCGAAGAAGGGAAAACACCTATTCCCGAGAAAACAGCGGCACAGCCTGGGCCCCTGCAGCCGTCCCCCAAAAGGGAACCTGAAAGGAAGAGAGAGGCGCGAAAGTCACCTGCTTGGTACTTCGGAGTGGTTGCACAGTTTTTGCGGGAGGCCAAAATAGAACTTAAAAAAGTGAAGTGGCCGACCCGAAAAGAGCTGCTGGCTTCAACAACCATGGTGTTGTTTCTGGTTCTGGTGGTTTCTTTATTCCTTGGGCTGGTGGATTTCGGACTTATCAAAATCATTAAAAATATCGTCGGATAGCTTTCAATAGACGAAGTCGCCCCGTTGTTATATGAAAGGCGCTTGACCCATGACGATGGACGAAAAAAATCTGGATATAGAATTAAAGTGGTACGTCGTGCACACCTATTCAGGGTTCGAGCACAAGGTCAAAATCAATTTAGAAGATAGAATCAAGACCCTCGGCCAAGAGGTATATTTTGGAAAGGTTCTTGTTCCAACGGAGCAGGTGGTCGAACTCAAGAAGGGGCACAAAAAGACTTCTTCCAGGAAATTTTATCCGGGTTACATACTCGTTCAGATGAATCTCAATGAAGAAACCTGGCATACAGTGAGAAATACGGCCAAGGTCACTGGTTTTGTGGGGGGCGAAAGCACACCGTCTCCTATCTCAAATGAAGAGGCCGATCGCATCATTCGGCAGATGGAAGATGGGATCAGTAAACCCAAACCGAAATATCAGTTTGAACAAGGGGACGAGGTGCGGGTCATCGATGGTCCCTTTAACAATTTTCAGGGTGTGGTTGAAGAGGTAAAACCCGATAAAGAGAAACTCAGGGTACTCATTATGATATTCGGGCGTTCCACACCGGTTGAATTGGATTTCATTCAGGTGAGTAAGATCTAGACAGCGCCCGGATTTTGAACAGTCATTCATAAGAGGTGGGCAATGGCCAAGAAAATTATTGGGACTATTAAACTTCAGGTTAAGGGGGGGCAGGCAAATCCTTCTCCGCCCATAGGGCCTGCACTGGGTCAACATGGTGTGAACATTGCGGAGTTCTGCAAGACCTTTAATGCGAGAACCCAGGATCAGGCGGGAACCGTGATTCCCGTCCTCATCACTATTTACGCGGACAGATCCTTCTCATTCATCACAAAGACCCCTCCGGCCTCTGTACTTTTGAAGCAGGCGGCCAAAATAGCCAAGGGTTCCGGGGAACCAAACCGTGAAAAAGTCGGAACGGTGACCAAGAAACAGGTGGAAGAGATTGCAAAAGTGAAATTTGAAGATCTGAATGCCTTTAATCTGGAGATGGCCGGAAGGATCATTGAGGGCACAGCCAGAAGTATGGGCATAGAAGTCGTGTAATAGCCCTTTCGAGAAAAGGGGACTATTCTCGGATCGGACACATTTTTGAATGGTTAGGGGATGAAAAGAATATGGCCAGGCGAGGAAAAAGCTATCGGGAAAGAGCTGAAAAAGTGGATAGATCCAGCCGGTATTCGTTTGATGAGGCCGTGGCGCTGACGGTCGAATGCGCCCGCACAAAATTCGATGAGACGGTGGATATTTCGTTAAAATTGGGTGTGGATCCAAGACATGCCGATCAAATGATCAGGGGAACGGTTGTCCTGCCCAATGGAACGGGAAAAACCGTGCGTGTGCTCGTCTTTGCCAAGGGCGAAAAAGAAAAGGAAGCCATTGACGCCGGGGCGGATTATGCAGGTTCTGATGAGTACATTGAGAAGATTCAAAAAGGGTGGCTTGAATTCGACAAAACCATAGCCACGCCTGATATGATGGGCACCGTGAGCAAGTTGGGACGGGTTCTCGGGCCCCGGGGAATGATGCCCAACGCAAAACTGGGAACCGTGACCTTTGATGTGGAAAGGGCGGTCAATGAGACCAAGGCGGGAAAAATTGATTTTAAGGTGGAAAAGGCCGGAATCGTTCACGCCCCTGTGGGCAAGGCCTCTTTCGGCAAAGAGAAACTACTGGGCAATATCGCAGCATTCATGGATACCATTATGAGGTTGAAACCACCCGGGAGCAAGGGGACCTATTTAAAAAGTATCGCCCTGTCCACATCCATGGGACCCGGGATCAAGGTAGACCCGGCATTTGTGAAGGATCTGATCGCGTAATGCATTTACCATAACGTTGCATGAATCTGTGTCTTTGAGGATTAGGGGGTGATGGTTTTTGAATAGACAAGAAAAAGAGACTTTTATTGCGGACATGAAAAGCCGCCTGGAAAAGGCAGAAGCTACCTTTCTGGTTGATTATAAAGGGCTGGATGTGGAGACGTTCAATGCCCTCAGAGGGGAGCTCAGGAAGAGTGAGACCGAGTTGCAGGTAGTAAAAAATCGGCTCCTGAAATTGGCCAGTAAAGATACTGAAACAGCATTGCTGGAACAGTATTTTGAAGGGCCCTGTGCCCTTGTCATCAACTATGAGGATGCTATTGCCCCGGCAAAGACCCTGGTGGAGCAAAGCAAAGAGCACAAGCATCTGGAGATAAAGATGGGGCAGATGTCCGGCCGCCTCATTGACGAGGCGGGCATTAAGAGATTGGCCCAACTGCCTAGTCGAGATATCCTTCTCGCGATGGCCCTGTCAGTGATGCAGGCTGTTCCCACATCTTTTGTCAGGGTACTGAATGGCGCCATGGTAAATCTTTTAAACGTACTCAAGGCCGTTGAAGGCCAGAAAGGTGATAAGGCGTAAGGGGCGGTTGCCGGAGAAATCCGAGGACCGGCTCGCCTGTCGTTTTGGAATATCCACAATTTAGGTTAAGGAGGTTAGAAAAAGGATATGGCAGCAAGTATTGGTAAAGAAGACGTGATTGATTATATCTCAAGCATGACAGTCCTGGAACTTTCCGATTTTGTAAAGGAACTGGAAGAAAAGTTCGGTGTCAGTGCTGCAGCTCCCGTTGCTGTTGCCGTTGCCGCCCCCGGTGGGCAGGCCCAGGAGGAGGAAGCTGAACAAACGGAATTTGACGTGGTCCTGACCGCCATCGGTGACAAGAAGATCGCGGTGATCAAGGTGGTCCGAGCTATCACCGGTTTGGGATTGAAAGAGGCCAAAGCGGTCGTGGATGGCGTGCCCGGGAATGTAAAGGAAGGCGTCTCCGCGGATGAGGCAGAGGACATCAAAGGGCAGCTTGAAGAAGCAGGCGCGAGCATCGAAATTAAATAGGTCGGCGTCTTGAGACTGTTCAGCAACTCCAACCATGTGAGGGTGAGGGGATTAGATGGAAAATGAGGTCGGCGGCAGCCACCGTGTCAGGAAAAATTTCGGGAAAATCGACAAAATTATAGATATTCCCAATCTGATCGAAATTCAGAAAGGTTCCTATGACCGGTTCTTGCAGCGTGATGTTCCTCCGGAGGAACGCGCAGAAGTCGGTTTACAGGGTGCATTTAAAAGTGTTTTTCCCATCAGTGATTTCAATAACACGTCATCCCTGGAATTCATCAGATACGGGTTTGAAGAGTCCAAATACGGGGAAGATGAGTGCCTGAATAAAGGCATGACCTATGAGGCACCACTCAAATTGACCGTCCGGCTCCTGGTGTTTGATACGGACACGGTTGATGGGACAAAAAGTATTCGAGATATCAAGGAGCAGGAAATCTATTTTGGGACCCTCCCGATGATGACGGACAGGGGGACTTTCATCGTCAATGGTACCGAGCGGGTCGTGGTAAGCCAGCTACACAGATCGCCCGGGGTATTTTTTGATCACGACAAGGGAAAGACGCACTCCAGCGGGAAACTTCTTTATTCAGCACGGGTCATCCCCCTCAGGGGGTCGTGGCTGGACTTCGAATTTGATCCCAAGGACCTCCTTTATGTGCGGATTGACAGGAGACGCAAGTTCCCCGCTACAACCTTTTTAAAGGCTCTGGGCTACAACACCGGGGAAGTCCTGTCACTGTTCTATGATAAAGAAATATTTGAGATGGGGAAAAAGGGGTGGCTCAGACCGGCAACACTGGAGAACCTCTTTAGAAAAAAGCTGACCAAAAACGTGGTTCACCCCAAAACAAAGAAAGTTTTGGGCAAAGAAGGTGACAAGTATACGAAGCGGCTCCAGAAGGCCCTTGATTCGGCCGGTGTCACACATATCCCTATTCAGCCTGAGGATATGGAGGGAAAGATTCTTGCGAGCGATCTTGTAGACACCTCTACGGGCGAGGTACTGGCCCACGGAAACCAGCCCCTGACGGAGGAACTCCTTCAAGTGATGGAGGAAAAGGAGATTCGGGAGGTAGAGTGCCTGGTCCTGGACGCACCGGGAGTCAGTCCGGCCATCAGGGATACGCTGGTCCTGGACAAGATCGAAGATTGCGACGAAGCCATTCTTGAGATCTACAGGAAAATGAGGCCCAGCAGCCCTCCCACCCCTGAAGTTGCCGGCAATTTTTTTCAGAAGCTTTTTTTCGATCTCTCCAGTTATGATCTTTCCCGTGTTGGAAGGCTGAAGCTGAATTACAGGCTGGATCTGGATGTCCCCCTGGAAATGCGTGTTCTTCGGAAAGAGGATATCATCATTGCCGTGAAGGAGTTGATCCGTCTGAAGACCACAGAAGCCATGGTGGATGATATCGACAACCTGGGAAATCGAAGGGTGCGGGCCGTGGGAGAACTTCTTGAAAACCAGTACCGCATCGGGCTCGTGAGGATGGAGAGGGCCATCAAGGAAAGGATGAGCCTGCAGGAAGTGGAGACCCTCATGCCCCACGATCTCATCAATTCAAAACCGGTATCCGCAATGGTAAAGGAGTTCTTCGGGACGAGTCAGCTTTCCCAGTTCATGGATCAAACCAATCCCCTGTCGGAAGTGACCCACAAGCGGAGGTTAAGCGCTCTGGGGCCGGGTGGGTTGACCAGGGAGAGAGCGGGCTTTGAGGTCCGGGACGTCCATCCTACCCATTACGGCCGAATCTGTCCCATTGAGACGCCGGAAGGGCCGAATATCGGGCTTATCGTTTCCCTGAGTACCTACGCCAGGGTAAATAACTTCGGCTTTATCGAGACGCCCTACAGACTGGCGCAAAACGGGACAGTGCAAAAGAACATTGAATACCTCTCGGCCCTGGATGAAAAGGAGTTTCCCATTGCCCAGGCCAATGCCCCCCTCGACAAGAAAGGGGCATTCATCAGGGACGAGGCGAATGTCCGTATCGCAGGGGAGGCAGGTAAGTCCCCGGTCCGGGATGTGAAATTCATGGATGTTTCTCCGGATCAGTTGGTCAGCATCTCCGCCTCACTGGTACCTTTTCTGGAGCACGATGACGCCAACAGGGCCCTGATGGGATCCAATATGCAGCGTCAGGCCGTTCCCCTCTTGAAAGCAAAGGCCCCCCTCATCGGAACAGGCCTGGAGGGCGTGGTTGCCAAGGACTCTGGCGTCTCCATCGTAGCGCGGAGGGGAGGCGTCGTGGAGGATGTAGATGCATCCCGCATTGTGATCCGGTCTACCGACGGAGCAGGGGCGGAAGAGGAAGTCGAGATCTATAAGATCACCAAATACAAGAAATCCAACCAGAATACCTGTTACAACCAGAGGCCCATTGTAAAAATGGGCCAGGTGGTTCAAGAGGGACAAATCATTGCAGACGGCCCTGCGACAGAGCTGGGCGAATTGGCATTGGGCCAAAACGTGATGATCGCCTTTATGTCCTGGGGTGGATACAATTTTGAGGACTCCATCATCATCAGTGAGAGGGTCGTAAAAGACGACATCTATACATCCATCCATATCGAGGAGTTCGAAGTCCTCTCCAGGGACACCAAACTCGGTAAAGAGGAGATCACCAGAGACATCCCCAATGTGGGGGAAGAGGCACTAAAAAATCTCGATGAAAGCGGTATCATCAAGATCGGTGCAGAGGTCGGCCCGAGTGATATCCTGGCAGGTAAGATCACCCCCAAGGGTGAAACGCAGCTTTCTCCCGAAGAGAAGCTTCTTCGGGCCATTTTCGGAGACAAAGCAGGTGATGTGAAGGATACCTCCCTGCGTGTACCGCCCGGTGTCGAAGGCATTATCATTGATACAAAAATTTTCTCAAGAAGAGGCGTTGACAAGGACAAGCGAAGTTTAGAGATCGAGCAGGTGGAAACGGCGAGACTGGAAAAAGACCTTCAGGATGAGACCCATATCCTTGAAAGAAACGCGAGGACTAAACTCAAGGATATTCTCATCGGGAAAAAGCTGAAACGAAACCTGAAGCATCCAAAAACCGGCAAGGCCATTACCCTCCAAAAGAAAAGCATCACGGAGGAGGATCTGGAGAGCATCCCGGTGGAAGCCTGGAGCGGTGCCGATGTCAGAACCACTATGGATACCATAGAGTCCATGGAAACCATAGTCGGGAAATATGTCCAGAAAGTTGATGAGATAGAAAAGCATTTTGGGGCGAGGATAGAGAGGCTGAGCCAGGGCGATGATTTGGCGCCGGGCGTCATAAAGATGGTCAAGATCTATGTCGCCGTAAAAAGGAAGCTTGCCGTCGGCGACAAAATGGCGGGAAGGCACGGGAACAAGGGTGTTTTGTCCAGAATCCTCCCCATTGAAGATATGCCCTATTTTGCTGACGGTACTCCTGTGGATATCATTCTCAACCCCCTGGGCGTCCCTTCAAGAATGAATGTGGGCCAGGTGCTGGAAACCCATTTGGGATGGGCGTCCCGAGAGTTGGGAAAACAGATCGGGGAGGTTGTCGATGGGCTGGGGAATATGAAACTTCTGCATCAGAAACTGAAGACCATTTATTCCTTGAATGAATACAATCGGCATTTTAAGGATCTGAATGATCAGGAACTCCTGGAGAAGGCGAGGATGCTGACAAATGGTGTCCCCATGGCCACGCCCGTGTTTGATGGCGCCAGTGAGGATGAAATCAAGGAGAACCTTGAAAAGGCAGGGGTCTCGGTTACGGGTCAGGCTACCCTTTATGACGGAAGAACCGGTGAGCCATTTGATCAGCAAATCACCACAGGGGCCATGTATATGATGAAACTACATCATCTGGTGGATGACAAATTGCACGCCCGTTCCATTGGCCCCTATTCCCTCGTGACGCAACAACCTTTGGGTGGGAAGGCCCAGTTCGGTGGTCAGAGGCTTGGAGAGATGGAGGTTTGGGCCATGGAGGCATATGGCGCGGCTTACTCTCTGCAGGAGTTTTTGACTGTCAAATCGGACGATGTCGCGGGCAGAACCCGCATGTACGAGCGCATTGTCAAAGGGAATAATATCTTGGAGGCCGGCCTGCCCGAGTCCTTCAAGGTTCTTATTAAGGAATTGCTCAGTTTGGGCCTCGAGGTGCAGCTTTTCGAGGACAGTCAGTAGGGCAGAAGGACCATTTAACATCCATAGGTTTCCTGCCGCCCTATCAGACATTTAAACCCTAAACCCTAAGGAGAGGACATTGGAAGAACTATACAACTTCTTCACTAAACCGAAGGATCCCTCCAGCTACAATGCCGTCAAGATCGCGATCTCTTCCCCGGAAAAGATCCTTGAAAGATCCCATGGCGAAGTCAAAAAACCTGAAACCATTAACTACCGTACCTTCAAGCCGGAAAGGGACGGGCTGTTTTGTTCCAAGATTTTTGGCCCCATAAAGGACTATGAATGTAATTGTGGCAAATACAAAAGGATGAAGCACCGGGGTATTGTCTGTGAGAAGTGCGGTGTGGAAGTGATTCAATCGAAAGTGAGAAGGGAACGCATGGGCCACATTTCGTTGGCCTCGCCCGTGGCCCACATATGGTTCCTCAAGTGTCTGCCCTCCAAGATTGGGAATCTTGTCGATCTTACCCTGAAGGACCTTGAGAGGGTCCTTTATTTTGAAAACTTCATCGTTCTTGATCCCGGGAACACGCCACTGCCTAAGAGCTCCCTGCTCTCGGATGATCAGCTCAGCCGGGCAAGAGATGAAT
Source organism: Deltaproteobacteria bacterium (assembly GCA_019307805.1). Lineage (GTDB taxonomy): Bacteria > Desulfobacterota > DSM-4660 > Desulfatiglandales > HGW-15 > JAFDIX01. The sequence continues at coordinate 8,701 of JAFDIX010000021.1, forward strand.
ACGGAAACGAATTTACGGTGGGCATCGGCGCAGAAGCGATCAAAGTGATGCTCTCCGAGCTGGACCTCGAGGCGTTGTCAGGGTCGCTCAGGACAGAAATGTTGGCCACCCGTTCAGATGCAAAAAGAAAAAAGCTGGCCAAACGCCTTAAGGTCATTGACGCCTTTTATCATTCCAAAAACAAACCGGAATGGACCATCCTCAGCACCATCCCTGTACTACCACCGGATCTCAGGCCACTTGTTCCTTTGGATGGGGGAAGATTCGCCACATCGGACCTCAATGACCTTTATCGAAGGGTCATCAACAGAAACAATCGTCTAAAAAGGCTCCTTGAGCTCAATGCCCCTGAAATCATTGTTAGAAATGAAAAACGCATGCTTCAGGAAGCCGTGGATGTCCTGTTTGACAATGGGCGACGCGGAAAGGTCGTTACCGGGGCCAACAAAAGGCCTTTCAAGTCTTTGAGTGACATGCTCAAGGGCAAGCAGGGCCGATTTCGGCAAAACCTTTTGGGAAAGCGTGTGGACTATTCCGGCAGGTCCGTCATTGTGGTCGGGCCGGATCTCCGGTTGCACCAGTGCGGCCTTCCCAAGAAGATGGCTTTGGAGTTGTTCAAACCTTTTATATACAACAAGCTGGATGAGAAGGGGCTGGCGACTACCATCAAATCGGCCAAAAAGATGGTGGAACGGGAGTCACACGAAGTGTGGGATGCCCTGGACGAGGTGGTGCGGGAGTATTGCATTCTTCTCAATCGTGCACCCACATTGCACCGGTTGGGTATTCAGGCCTTTGAGCCGATCCTGATCGAGGGTAAAGCGATACAGCTTCACCCCCTGGTGTGTACTGCCTTCAACGCGGATTTCGACGGTGACCAGATGGCCGTCCATGTCCCCCTGTCCATTGAAGCCCAAATTGAGGCCAGGGTGCTCATGATGTCCACGAACAATATTCTCTCCCCGGCCAACGGAGAACCCATCATCGTACCCAACCAGGACATTGTCCTGGGTATTTATTATATGACCCGTCAGCGGGCATTCGCCAAAGGTGAAGGGAAGGCCTTTTCCAATATCGATGAGGTCCGAATGGCCTATGACGCGGATGCCCTGGATCTGCATGCCGCCATCAGGGTGAGAATCAACGGAAAACTGGAGGAGACGACGACAGGCAGGATCCTTCTCTATGAGGTGATGCCGAAAAAACTCCCCTTTTCCCTTATCAATAAGGAAATGACCAAAAAGGCCCTTCGATCCCTGGTAAACGAATCCTACCGCAGAGAAGGCATCAAATCGACGGTTATCCTGTCTGACAGGTTGAAGGACATCGGCTACAAATACGCCACACTGTCCGGCATATCCATCTCCATGAAGGATATGACTATTCCTTCACGAAAAGAGGAAATCCTGAAAAAGGCCGAAGAGGAAGTCAAAAAAATCGATGATCAGTATAAAGGCGGCCTTATTACGGATGGGGAGAAATACAACAAGGTGGTAGATACCTGGGCCCAGTCCACTGAGACCATCGCATCAGAGATGATGAAGGAAATGGCCACTGAGAAAATAAAGGGCCCCGACGGAAAAATGATCACGGCCAACAGTTTCAACGCCATTTATATGATGTCCGATTCGGGTTCGAGAGGCAGCAAAGATCAGATGCGGCAGTTGGCTGGTATGCGTGGGTTGATGGCCAAACCCTCTGGAGAAATTATTGAGACCCCCATCACATCCAACTTCCGTGAAGGCCTCACGGTCCTGCAATACTTCATTTCGACCCATGGGGCAAGGAAGGGCCTTGCGGACACGGCCCTTAAAACGGCCAACTCAGGATACCTCACTCGACGGCTCGTGGACGTAGCCCAGGATACGGTCATCACCCAGGAGGATTGCGGAACCGTGGACGGCATCTGGGTCTCCTCATTAATCGAAGGCGGTGAGATTATTCAAAGGGTGGGAGACAGGGTCCTCGGGCGGGTGGCCCTTGAGGAAATCTATGACCCTGTGACGGGCGAGATCCTCGTGCCCGCCAACGGAGAGATCGACGAAGAGAGGAAGGCCAAGATTCAGGAAGCGGGCCTGGAGACCGTGAGAATCAGATCTGTGCTTACCTGTGAGGCCAAGAGAGGGCTATGCAAAAAATGCTACGGCCGGGATTTGTCCCACGGCCAGGAGGTGAATATCGGTGAGGCCGTCGGCATCATGGCCGCCCAGTCCATCGGAGAACCCGGCACCCAGTTGACCATGAGAACGTTCCATATCGGTGGAACGGCCAGCAAAAGGGTGGAACAGACCACCATAGAGACCAGGAATGGGGGCACGGTCAGTTTTCAAGAACTCAAAACGGTCAAGAACGTGGAAGGCAGCCTCGTGGTCATGAACCGGAACGGGGAGATTGCCATTCTGGGTAAAGGGGGAAGGGAAATCGAGCGGTATCCCATTATTTACGGCGCCGTGCTCAAGGTGAAGAATGGTCAAAAGATCAAACCAAACCAGGTTCTCGGCGAATGGGACCCATTTAATATTCCCATTCTGACAGAAGTGACAGGAACCGTCAAATTCGGGGATATTACCGACAGTGTGACCATGCAGGAGAAGCGGGACCCGGTGACCGGTAAAATCAGCCGGTACATCGTGGAATCCAGGGAAATGGAGGCAAGGCCTCGGATTTCCATTAAGGACAAGAAGGGCAAGACGGCTGCCATCCCCGGAGCAGCCAAGGGAAATGCGCGCTATCATCTGCCCATCGGCGCCATTATCATGGTCAATGAAGGGGATGATGTGGAGGCCGGAACCGCACTGGCCAAAATTCCTAGAGAGACCACAAAAACCAAGGATATCACCGGAGGCCTTCCCAGGGTTGCCGAACTCTTTGAAGTCAGAAAACCCAAGGAGCATGCCATCCTCACCGAAATTGACGGCACCGTTACTTTCGGCCAATACAGCAAGGGCCGAAGGAGGGTGGTCATTACTCCCGATGTGGGGGATTCGGTGGATTATTTCATTACCAAGGGGAAACATGTGAGTGTTCTTGAAGGGGACTATGTAAGGGCGGGGGAACCCCTCATGGATGGCTCTGCAAATCCCCATGACATACTGAAAATACAGGGAATCAAAGCACTCGCCAAGTACCTGGTTGATGAGGTCCAGGAGGTGTATCGGCTGCAGGGGGTGGGCATCAATGACAAACATATCGAAGTCATTGTCAAACAGATGCTGCGGCAGGTGTCGGTGACCGAGGTTGGAGATACCCGTTTCCTCCTCGACGAGCATGTTGACAAGTGGAGCTTCGAGGAGGAAAACGATAAAATCGTGGAGCAGGGCGGGCAACCGGCCACTGCAGAACCTCTGCTTCTGGGGATTACCAAGGCCTCCCTGAGCACGGAAAGCTTCATCTCGGCCGCCTCCTTCCAGGAGACGACCAAGGTCCTTTCCGATGCATGCGTGGCTGGTAAAACCGACTATCTAAAGGGTCTCAAAGAGAATGTCATTATGGGACGTCTCATCCCCGCTGGAACGGGATTGAAGACATATAGAAATCTCGATATCAGCTCGGGAAGTTGATTTTTTAAAGATCTCTCGAAAAATGCTTGACAAAGAAGGCTGTGGGGAATAGAAAAAGAGGTTTTGAACTTTCGGGAATTTCAGTGAGAAGTATCCATTAATTACGCCGCAAATGCCCCCTGTGGGCTGGGCAGGAGAAGGATTTATGCCAACGATCAATCAACTTGTGAGAAAGGGGCGCAAAAAGTCCAAGAAAAAGGTGAAAACACCTGCATTACAGAGTTGCCCCCAGAGGAGAGGGGTGTGCGTACGGGTATATACTTCCACTCCTAAAAAACCCAATTCCGCATTGAGAAAGGTCGCGAAGGTCAGATTGACGAACGGTATAGAGGTGACATCCTACATCCCGGGTGTGGGCCATAATTTACAGGAGCATTCTGTTGTGTTGATTCGGGGCGGGCGTGTCAAGGATCTGCCTGGTGTGAGATATCATGTCATCAGGGGAACCATGGATACATCAGGAGTGGATGACCGGCGCCAGGGTCGTTCAAAGTATGGAGCCAAAAGGCCAAAGGCCATTTGAGGGAGTTGATCATGCCCAGAAAAGGCACGCTTATAAAGAGAGAGATTTTACCCGACCCGATGTACAAAAGCCAACTTCTGACAAAATTTGTCAATTGTCTCATGCAAAAGGGCAAGAAGAGTGTGGCCCAGTCCATTATCTACGAGGCCATGGAGATTATCAGAGAAAAGAGCAAGGAAGATCCCTTGAGCATTTTCAAAAAGGCTCTCAATAATATCAAACCTGCTGTAGAGGTGAAATCAAGGCGGGTGGGTGGTTCCACCTATCAGGTGCCCACCGAAGTCAGGCCGTCGAGAAGTCAGGCACTCAGCATAAGATGGATCATCTCCTATTCCAAGGAAAGGGGAGAAAAGAGCATGGCGGCGAAATTGGCAGGTGAGTTGATGGATGCCAGCCAAAGGAGAGGCGCTGCCATGAAGAAAAAGGATGACACCCACAGGATGGCAGAAGCCAATAAGGCCTTCGCCCACTACCGGTGGTAAGATCACAGGCAATAACCACCCCAAAGGGGTTTAAATAGACTCAACAGAGGAGAGGGCCACCGCGGTCATACCGTGGATCACAAGGAGGTTAGCGATGTCGAAGAAGAAATTTGAGAGGACGAAGCCGCATGTGAACGTCGGGACGATAGGCCATATTGATCATGGTAAGACGACGTTGACGGCTGCGATAACGAA
>JAFDIX010000288.1 GCA_019307805.1 Deltaproteobacteria bacterium
GATTTTCCTTTGAAGCCTTCCCAATCCGGGGAATAACGGTAGGCCCGGAAGATCGAACTGGTGTAGCCCAGGGCCCCTAATTGGGCAAAGAAGGGACTGATGAACTCCCAGACAACCTCCCCCTCCATGGTCACTTCAAATATCCTGCCGTTTATCCCCTCGCAAATCAGGGTGTTTCCATTGGGCAGGCGCTGACACCCCGAGATGAGTGAAGAGTAGAATTTATCCGGTGCCTTGCCGATATATTCCCACTCGACCTTTCCAGAGCTTGGGTTCAATTCTACAATCCTGGTGTAATTCGGCTTATAGGTGCTTTTTGAAAGTCTTCTGTGGAGGCCATTGTCGAAAATGAGAATATTTCCGTTCTCCAGCAGGGTTGGATCATGGGGGTGGGCCAGTTCTCCGTCCGCCCCATAGCGCCATTTGATACGGCCGGTCTTTCGATCAATAATGGCAACCGTGTGGAGCCTGTGAAATGCGGTGAGGATGTCACCGTCAGGCATTACGTGGCAGGTATTGGTATGGGTCCACTCATTGCGCATACAAAAGGGACAAACCACATCAATGGCCGGGTCGAGATGTTCACAGGCATTCCATTCCCAGACCACATCACCTTCCGGAGTAATCTCCTGAAAGGCATCCGCAAACATCTTTCCGTTTTGCTCGGTACCGGGCTCTCCCCCCTGCACCTGGGTTGCAAGATCCTTGGGCACCTCTGTATACCGCAGAACCATGGTGTTCCCGTTTTCCAGGCGGGAAAAATCATGATGCAAATTCGGGTCTTCATATCTCCAGAGGACTTCGCCGTCCCAGTCCATTTCCTGGATCACCCCGCCCTGGCCGCCGAATCCTTTTGTTTCGGAACCCTCGGGAACAAGTTTGCCTCCATATAAAAGATTGCCGTTGGGCAGGAGTTTTCCGTACTCTCCAGGGCGACAGTCCGTTTTCCATCGATGAATAAACCTGCCCAGCATGTCAACCAGCCATACGTTCTGGGTCCCAAGGGGTGCGAACAAGGTGTATCCCTCAAAAGTCTTTGAAGGGATATAACTGCCCACGATCCCACCCGGCGAAAACAGGTCTGTACTTGCACCTCTGAAAATCAGGCTCATGTTTGAATGCCTCACTCCCCCTCTGCGCTCCATATTCGGGGCCATGGTCATAATACAATTAGCAGGATGCTGGTGGTTCCTGGGGGTGGCCCATCTTTCCCATCCCCATAACAGTAGAAATATTATATGTCAAGATACAATTTACTATTTGTGAATTGCATGTATGCCTCAGGCCTATCCACCCCTTACAAAAGCAAACTGTAAATTGACAATTTTGATTTTAATATCACTGAATTACATCTATAATAAATTGAATATTACTATTCTGCTTGTGAAATTATGAACAATATACTGAAATTAAATTTCAACATTATAATTTCAATGTTCTGTAATTTTGAATATTTTTTGTATTCAAAACGCCTTTTCATGTTCGTTGTATCATGAAAAATGGGGTTCTGTAGGAGATGAATTTTTCACCTGCACCAAAGGGAGGAGCACTCTTTCTGTAGGCAGAAAACATCGAATGTGCTATCCAGGGGAAAAGCCAACGAGTCTGTCATTGAGCATAAAACGAGGTAGAGAGCAAATGAGAAATATCAATCTTGGAAAAGCGGTTCTGCGTCCCAGGGCAGGCATTGTTGCAGGATCCTTCCAGACCCTTACCTATACCTACACCGCAGGTCACTCGATAGATGACTCCGGCTATCTCATGATTGCCTTTCGTACTGTGGGGGATTTTGGGAAACCCCAATTTGAAGATCCCAAGGCTCCGAATTTCTGTACCGTGCATACCACCGGAGACTGCCGTCTTATTCCCAGATGGGATCCCAGGGGCAATATCCGCCCATGGTCCAAGTCCCTCTACATTATGATCACGGGGGGCTTTCTCGATTCTGGAGAGAAAATCAGGGTCATTTTTGGAGACCGATCACAGGGTTCCCCGGGCTGGCATGTGCAGACCTTTTGTGAACGCACATTCGAATTCAAAACCTATGTGGACCCCATTGCCACTTATCAATTCAAGGAGCTTCCCCGTTCCCCCGAGGTGCGCATCGTCCCTGGAAAGCCGGTGCGGGCTGTTTGCATTGCCCCCTCTCAGGTTATGGCGCGGAAGAAGTTTACCGTTTATCTCAAACTGGAAGATGCCTGGGGCAATCCCACTAAAAAACCACATAAATATGTCCATCCCGGTCTTCCCAAACCGGGTTTGAAACGTGTTTTTAAAAAAGATCCCAAAACCGGTCTCTCAGCATGGAGCAACCCCATTCAGATTACCTCTGATCGCCCATCCCTCATCCCCTGTTGGGCTGATTTCCATGGCCAGTCCGAGGAGACCATCGGCACCAATTCCATTGACGACTATTTCACTTTTGCAAGGGATTATGGCCTTCTGGACATATGCGCCCACCAGGGCAATGACTTTCAGGTCACGGATGATTTCTGGGACCGGATCAATGAGGCGACCCGAAAATATTACACCCGGGGATCCTTTGTCACCTTCCCCGGGTATGAGTGGAGCGGCAACACCCCCCTGGGTGGGGACCGTAACGTCTTCTTTAAAGAAGAAGGGGCCTCCATCAGCCGCAGCAGCTGCGAGCAGCTTCCGGGGGGCAAATCAAGATTCAAGGATGCCCCGACCGCAGACCAGTTGTTTGGCAGGCTTCGAAAACACAGGGGAAAAGGCCCTTTTGTCTTTGCCCATGTTGGGGGCCGCTTTGCCGACATGGGAATGCACGATCCTGCCCTGGAAGTTGCCATTGAAATACATTCTGCCTGGGGAACATTTGAATGGCTTTTGGAAGAGGCCTTTGGCCGGGGGTACCGTATAGGCATTTGCGCCAACTCTGATGGACACAAAACACGCCCGGGAGCTTCCTACCCGGGTGCCGGAAAATTCGGCTCATACGGTGGTCTGACCTGTGTGCTGGCAAAGGGGCTTGACCGGGAGAATATCTACAGGGCAATCATGGCACGCCATTTCTATGCCACCACGGGGCACAGGCCCATCCTCGACCTTTCTCTTATGACAGGGGATGGCGGGACAGCCATGATGGGGGATATCCTGACTTCCAAAGAAAAAAACGCCCTCCTAAAAGTAAATATTGCAGGGACCGGCCCACTCGAGCGCGTCGATATCCGAAACGGGTGCAAAACAATTCGCTCCTTTTATCCCTTTTCAACGTCCAATCTTGGAAATCGAATCAAGGTGATATGGTCTGGTGCCGAGGTGAGGGGACGGGCCAGAATGACACGGTGGGATGGATCTTTGAGAGTAAACAGCAACCGCATCCTTTCCATGACACCGATCAATTTCTGGTCTCCAGTACAGGCCATCCAAAGGAAGGGCAACACCGTCCAATGGAAATCCGTGACCACAGGGGGTCACTCCGGGGTCGTACTCACGCTTGAGAAGATGCACGCGGGGTCACTCGTGATTAAAACTGCCCAGGGGAACACCAAGGCAGATATTGGTTCCATCGGCCTGGGTCCCAGGACAAGGAAATATGGAGGGTTGAACAAACAGATCCAAATATCCAGATTGCCGACCAGGAATACCGTCCGTTCCTTTGAGTGCCAACTGCCCATTAAGCATCTCCAAAAGGGAGACAATCCCATTTATGTCCGCGCATACCAGGAAGATGGACACATTGCCTGGAGCAGTCCCATCTACCTCGTGAAATAAAAGAGTTGAATATTTTCCCTGATGCGATAAGTTTCTATCAAAGGAAAGACGGTTTCACACGAGGTGCACTCATGAAAGTTCTGCTCATTTACCCGGAGTTCCCTGACACATTCTGGAGCTTCAAACATGCACTCAAATTCATTCATAAAAAGTCCGCCTACCCACCGCTTGGCCTGCTTACGGTTGCGGCCATGTTACCGAAGGAATGGGACAAGCGCCTGATTGATTTGAATGTGACAAAAATCACCCAGGATGACCTGAAATGGGGGGATTGCGTCTTTATCAGTGCCATGGTTGTACAGAGAGATTCTGCCCGTCAAATAATTTCCCGCTGCAAAGAGGCAGGTCTCAAAATAGTTGCAGGGGGACCACTTTTTTCCAGTGAGCATCAGGATTTTGAGGAGGTCGACCATTTTGTTCTGAATGAAGCGGAATTGACCCTTTCTCCTTTTCTCGAAGACCTGGACAGGGGTTGTGCCAGGCGGGTGTACGACTCAACAGAGTTTTGCGACATTCAAGAGACACCGATTCCTATGTGGGAATTGGCAGATATGAAACGTTATGCAGCCATGTGTGTCCAGTTCTCCCGGGGTTGCCCCTTTAACTGTGATTTCTGCAACGTCACCGTGTTACTTGGCCACCGCCCACGCATCAAGACCGTCGAGCAGATCATTACCGAATTAAACAGCCTCTACGATATGGGATGGCATGATAATGTCTTTTTTGTGGATGACAACTTCATCGGCAACAGCAATTTTCTCAAAACCGAGCTTTTACCTGCTTTGGCCAAATGGCAGGAGGACAAGCGGGGGATCCCATTTCATACGGAAGCCTCAATCAATCTGGCAGACGACGATACATTGATGAGCATGATGGTTGAAGCCGGTTTTGATGCGGTCTTTATTGGTATTGAAACACCGGATGAAGAAGGCCTGAAGGAGTGCAACAAAAAGCAGAACAAAAACCGTGACCTGGTTGAGAGCATAAAGCGCATTCAGCGGGCAGGCCTGCAGGTGCAGGGAGGCTTTATTGTCGGCTTTGACAGCGATACCCGTTCCATTTTTCAGAAACAAATTGACTTTATCCAGGAAAGCGGCATCGTAACGGCCATGGTTGGGCTGCTTCAGGCCCCCGTAGGGACGAAGCTTTACAA
>JAFDIX010000289.1 GCA_019307805.1 Deltaproteobacteria bacterium
GTCCCTTTGAAGTATTGTCCGGCACACTATACACGCATGAAGGATTCCAGGCAACCCTGATGCACCAGGGAGGAATCATTTGCAGCGGTTGCGGGATAGGTTTTCAGGCGGGACGGTTAAACGACCGGCATGGTGTATTGTTTCTCTGCAGATCTCCAACTAAATTGGAGATGATCCGATCATTTTAAATTGATGGGAACCGTCACCACAGGGACAGGAGAATTCTTCACCACCTTTTCGGCGACACTGCCGTAATGAAAGATCCCTTTTCGGCCGTGACTGGCCATGACCACCATATCAATTTTCTCTTCTTCAACCATTTTGAGGATGACCTCGGCGGGATCGCCGAGGGCCACGTGCTTGATATAGAGCTTGCACCCCTGCAGGTGGTTATCGCAGACCTCGTCAAGGCGGTTCTGGGCGGTTTTTTCTTCCCACTCATGTATCTTGTCTATGTGGGAGCGATCAAAGGTCCCATACCAGGGTTCGTGTTCGCCCAGTTCCGGGATCACATAGAGGACATGTACCTCGGTCTGGTATTTCTCCCCCAGGGACTCTACATAGGGCAGGGCCGATTCGGCGTTTTCCGAGAAGTCAGTGGGCCAGAGGATTTTTTTCATTTCCATAGGAGCACCTCCTTGATAAGCATTCGGGGCCTTTTCCGGGTTGCGCCTGATCTGTCTCTTGAATGGGTCTATTTCCCCTTTGATGCCTCACAGACATCGGTTAGACACGAAAAAACCTGGTGCCCGTTAAGCCTGCCTGGAATCCTGGACAAATGATCAGGTTCTGTGAGACAAATCCCAAAAGGCCTTGGTTTAAATGTATTGACAAAAAATGATATTGCAAGACACGTAACTGCTCAGGTTCAAGGTTCAAGAGTTCACACCCGTGAACGGCTACGGGTAGGGAGATGCCAATGCGTGTGATGACTTTTAACATTCGATTTGAAAACCATCAGGACGGTGCACGATCCTGGTTTTTCAGAAGGGAAAGGGTCAAGGACCTCATCCTGCATTATGCGCCTGACATCATCGGGACACAGGAGGGGATGTGGCACCAACTGCTCTATCTGAGGGACCATTTGCCGGGCTATCACCTCCATGCGCCGGAGAGGGTGCTGGATGCCACCTGCCAGTACCCGTCACTGTTCTTTGACGGGAATAGTCTCATGAACCGGGATGGGGGAGAATTCTGGCTGTCCGAGAACCCCCATATCCACCGAAGCAAGAGCTGGGACAGTGCATTTCCGAGAATGATGGGCTATGGAGAATTTGAATGGAAGGATGGCGGCGACACCTTTTGGGTGGCTGTCACCCATCTGGACCACGCGGGGGAGGAGGCCCGACTTCAACAGGCCAGGATCATTGCACAGTGGTTCGGTCAGGTGAAGGGTCCGGCCATCCTGATGGGGGATTTTAATGACCGGCCGGGATCACCCTCCCATCAGTTGCTTACCGCCCCCGAGACCGGGCTCAGAGACACCTGGGAACTGCTGGATAGGGAAGAGGGAGATGGGAGCTACACCCATCATGGATTTACGGGGGTTCCTCAAAAAAGCCGTATGGACTGGATACTGGTCAGTTCCCACCTTCGCGTCAAAAGGGCAGAGATTATTCGGGACCACATCAATGGCTCCTATCCTTCGGACCATTTTCCCTACATGGTGGATCTGGAAATGATTCCCTGAGGGTAAATATCCGGGTCCAGAGGACCCGGATATTTACTTCCACAGATGTTCCTTTCAGGCGGGAGGTTCCACCAGATTCATCTTCCCAAGTTCCTGTAGCGCATCGAGGCACATTGTGTAAAATGCCTCATAGGTCATTTCCGCGCCGTATCGGCCATGCAACTGCCTGCAGATCTCATCCAGTGATAACCTACCGTCGCAAAGGGACAGAAAGTCCTTTCCAAAATCATTGATCTCTGAGACATCCAGATGGTTCCCTTCCTGTTTGAACACAAGAAAGGTTTCCTTTTTCGGGTAACTCTCCCTGAAGATGGCTGCCTTCATCTCGGCGATGATGTGGGGCATGTCAAAGGAAAAGCCCTGCAGGATAATCTCCCGATTTATTTGGGGGCTGAAGTCTCCGATCCGGTGGAGGTCTATATGGAAGCTGCTCTCTGTGAGGTCGAATTTCCCTGCCTCCAGGGCCTGGGTTTCATATGCCGCCACCTCGTGAATGTGCCGGAACCTGGGGGTTTTGCCGTCCCCCAGCATCTCCTGGACAAAGGGGACGAAGTGGGCGTAGCAATCCTGGGGCAGGAGGGTGGGTTGATCTCTCCCCGTCCTCTTGGCAAGCCAGTCCATCCACTGGAGGAACAGTTCCGAGGGGGATCCCCCCAACTCCATGGTGAGCAGGAGAAAGGTCCTTGGATAAAAGTTCACGATGATCGGGAAGTAGCTTGCGATAAGGTTCAATTCCCGGAGTGGGCGTGCCGGGCAGGTGAGGTTGTAAAAACTGCTGAAAACGGCCGGGTCCCCGTTGATCAGGTCTTCATCCCCGGGCAGCCGTCTTCCCTGGTCAAACTCGAGTCCCAGAGAAAAATAGGTGTCCACCTCCCGGACAATGCGTTCCCTGTAATTGTGGTACAGGTCGGTCCCGGGGAGAATGGTGGTCAGCTGGATGAGGGGATTGCTGTTTCCCAGATTGCCCGTCATCAACGCCAGCTTCAGGGTTTCGTCAATGTCCGACCTTTGCTCCTCAGGGAACCCGATCACATAGCTCAAGGTGGGAATGATTCCTTGATCCGTGGTTTCGGTGACCCGTTGATACAATATCTCCCGATCGATGTTCTTACGAATGAATGCAAGGGTCCTCTCAGAGCCCGAGTCAATGCCATAACACATGGATTCACATCCCGCCTCCCGCATGAGGCCAAGGAGCGGGGCATCCACGCTGTCCAGTCTTGATATACAGTACCAGGGGATATGGTTTAAGCGCGCCTCGATGACACGACGGCAGAAGTCCTCCACAAAGGACCTCTTGGCTGTGAACTGGTCGTAGGCCAGAAGAAAACACTCCGCACCGAAGTTCTCATGGAGGTGCCGCATCTCCTTGACCAACCGTTCAACGGAAAAGGTCCGGGTCCGCCTTCGCCACATGATGGATTCGGAGCAGTAGATGCATTTATGGGGGCATCCCCGGCCCACCTCCAGAATGGCAATGCTTCTTGGGATTTCGCAGGCATCCCGGTATTCGGAAAAGGGAGGGAGAAAACTGTAATCCGGGAGGGGAAGGTCATCCAGGTCCTTGATGAGCTCGCGATCCTCGTTTTGGATAATTCTCTGACCCTTTCGGAAGGTCACACCGGCGACCCCCTGCCCCGGTTCCCCCTTCTCGTAGGCCTGAACCAATTCCGGGAATGTGATCTCTCCTTCTCCACGTACGATGGCGTCGATCCAGGGATACCCGACCAATGTCTCCCGGTCCACAAAGGAGGCATTATGCCCCCCGATCACAATCCTGAGCCCCTGTTTGGCCTCTTTGATCCTCTGGGCGATCTGGAGCACCGGGGGGTAGGTGGTGCACTGTGCGGAGAAGGCCACAAGGTCCGGGTCCTCTTCCATGATCATTTCCGCACATTCGTCATAGATACGGGGTCCCATGGAAAGCCTCCCCTGGCGAAGGGCAAGGACAAAATCAAAGAGCACCGTCTGGTGCGGGGAAGACTTGAGGGCCGTGGCCAGGTTGATAAGCCCCAGGGGGGGCAGGTCGTAAATGGATTCAAGATAATAGGGGGGAAACACAAGCGCTATTTTCATAGAAAAATTTCCTCATACAGGCCTGTGACACCGGGAAGGACCAGTCGGCTCCAACCGCATGTTCAGGCGGGCCTCTGGCTATTGCCGGCGCTGCTCAATACCCTGAAATGCTGATGAATGGGTGCTGACTGGATAACCTGCCGCCAGTGTACGAATCACTGAGGCAGGTGTCAACACCCGTACCGGATAACGGATAGTACGCACCGGGGGGTGTTCATATCCGGCCGGACTCCAACGCAGCAATTGATTTCTCAACACCAGGTAGGCGATTTGTTCATCGCCCGTAACAAAGGCTCCGTCAGGCAGATTTTCAATCGAGTTACAGAACCTGTGCGCCTGACTGCTTGTCGCTATCCTTTCCTGATGTAGAACGGCGTCTAAAGTGGTTGCGGCAGGCCGTGGTGAGCAAGCTATTTCCGAATTAGCTTTTGCCCAGATTTCTCGAAAGAGATTGAATCGTTCTCGTTGGCATTCGGCGCATGGTCGATGTCCGGCTGCTAGAGCAGTCGATTCATCAAGGAAGAACAACTCTGTGTAACGACCTGGCGTCATGATTGAGCGTTTTCGACCCTTGAAGTCGAGGAGGCAAATAATCCACCGTTTGCCTTGGAATTGGCGTCGAATCTGCTCGTGGTCGTCGTGCAAACATCCGCGATTTCCCATGAATGTCCCGCGAGCTGATGTTGCTATCAAAGTGCTGAACGGCGTTACACGATTTCGTCTTGGCATATTGGAAGCGCGCCTTTCTTTCGTTCGATCAAATAAAAATGCCATAATAGTCTTGCCGCAACGGCTCTCCACGGCTGCCATGCATCACTCATTTTCCTCACCTCTTCCGGCGTCGGCCGCCTCAACCATCTCTTTTGCCCAATTCTCGTACACCCTTCAGTAATGTGAGACGGTTCAATCGTTTCTTCATTCTGAGCAATATTTCTCGCTACCAGGTTTTTCACATTTTTCCCACTAGAGCTGACTTTCGGGGGCAATTCTAAAGAACCAGGCTTTGAAACGAAGCCATGAACTCGTGAGGGGCTCCTTCGTCTCTATCACTTCTTCGCCATTGATGCGACCGTGCCACTCGAGTTCTCCTTTCGAGTTCTCCTTCTTCGTTCAGGAGTACACGATAAGACACATTGGAGAGTTTCTCATCGAGGTCAGAAGTCCAGGCAGCGACCATCTCTTGTGAATCGATAAGCAGTCCCATCTCGGCATTGATTTCTATGGATCGGGGGTCGAGATTCAAAGAGCCGACAAAGAGATATCTGCGATCGATCAAAAAGGCCTTGGTATGCAGCGTCAAGGCATCCGGACCTTCATCTGTACCTGACAGTTCGCGCGCAGCATTCGCTCTCGCTTCATAAAGTTCCGCACCGGCTTTGATTACGTCTTTTCGATAACGCGCGTAGCCGCCATGTACCGGTACATGGTTATTGGAAGCCAGTGAGTTGGTCAGGATAATCACGCGTACACCCTTGTCGACGAGATTCCGCACCAGCTGAACCCCGCCCTCACCGGGGACATAGTATGGCGATATAAAGACGATTTCTTTCTCGGCGCTGAGCAGCACCTCTCTCAAGTCTGTTGCGAGCTGCATCTGCTCTTCGCTGATTTCGTTAATCAGCTTGTCTGGGCTGTCCGACAGTACGCGTGCCTCGGCAGGAAACATTGGCTGGCGATCCGCTATGAGATCCTGAAGCAGTTGGCTCTCAAGCGCCTGTTTATAGACCTTATCATAGATACCGTTGAATTCTTCTGCGATGTCGGCACGCACAGTTTCAAGGTCTTCATCCGCCTTGTTTGCAGCAATCTGATCCATTGGTACCGCACGAGAATGATTCCAGAACTCGTCGAAAGATGTCGAGATTTCAGCGGCGATTGGCCCCATTGCCATTACATCAAAATCGACAAATACGGACTCCGTCTTCAGGTCGAAATACTCATCGGCGATATTGCGCCCGCCGACGACGCTGATCTGGTTGTCAACCGTAAATGACTTGTTATGCATGCGCCGGTTAGCCTGCCTGAAATCACCAACGAAATTCAGCAAGGAAAATCCGCGACGTGAAATAGGATTGAACAACCGGACTTCGATATTCGGGTGCTGGTTCATCAAGAGCAGACCTCGATCCGGTGCAGTCGTAAAAATATCATCAAGGAGGAAACGAACCCGAACACCCCGATCCGCCGCCTTCAGCAGCGCGTTCATCATGACCA
>JAFDIX010000022.1 GCA_019307805.1 Deltaproteobacteria bacterium
ACTTAAAACCCTTAGAAGACAACTTTCCGACAGGATTCCTCTTATGGAGTCGGATCAATATGTCAATGACCCTGACTTCGCTCAAGCGGTATTTCAGGCATTTGAAAGTATTCAGAAAAGCAAATGATAATACATTGTTCTTTAATTCCAGCGGGATGACCCGCCCCCTTTGCTCCATCCTCATCTCATATCCTGACATTAAATTCCTGATGTATACTTTTTTCCTTTTTTTGCCTTTATGGCCAGATAGACCCTTTCAGGCGTCAATGGAAGCTCATGGATTAATACGCCGGTTGCATCATATACCGCGTTTAATATGGCGGGAATGGTCGGCAAGATCGCACCTTCTCCCACTTCCTTGGCACCAAAAGGACCATTGGGCTCATTGCTTTCCACGATAATGCTTTTTACGTTTGGCATATCAAGAGCAGTCGGAATCTTGTATTCGCCCAGGTTGGGATTGAGAATCCTCCCTTTTTTGTCAAACTTCACCTCTTCAAACAAGGCTTCCCCCAGGCCCATGGAGATAGATCCTTCCATCTGGCCCTCAACGGAGGTGATGTTAATTGCAAATCCACAATCATGGGCGGCGGTCGCTTTGTCTACCGTTATCTTTCCCGTCTCCAAATCGACGCTGACCTCGACCACATGCGCTGCAGTACTATAGGCCGGAGACGTTCCAACAGCAGCTCCCTTGTAACTGCCACCCAATTTTGGTGGTTTATATTTTCCAACCCCAACAATGGGCCCCCTTTTGAGATAGGCCAAGCGGGCCGCCTCTCTAAACGTGAGAAAATCACTGGTGGGGTGATCGGTCCAACCTCTATGCTCCTTCATGTAGCGCGTCCTGATGTCGGTGAAGTCCAGATCTTTGTCCTTGAAAATAATCAATCCATCTCGAATATCCATCTCTTTTGTAGGAGCATTCAATTCTTCGGAAAGGACCTCCAACACCTGCTTCTTGGCACTCTCTGCCGCCTCTTTGGTGGCATGGCCGGTCATCAGGGTCTGTCTGCTCGAATAGGCTCCCAAATCAATGGCGAGATCCGTATCACCCGATACCACTCTGATGCCGGAAAGCTTCACGCCGAGGGCCTCCGCAGCAATCATAGCCATGGTCGTATCAGATCCTTGGCCGATTTCGGCTGAACCTGTTTGTAGCTCCACTGTTCCACCATCATCGGAAACCTTGATCACAACGACGGAGTGAAAGGTTTCGGATCGATAAATGGGGTGACCTGCTCCGGAGACGAAGAATCCGCAGGCCATGCCGATCCCCTTTCCTTTCGGGAGGTTGCCTTTCTTTACTTCCCATCCTGAGCCCTTTTTTACCGCTTCCAGGCACTCCTTCAAGCCCAGACTGCTCACGTACAATTCATTACAGCTCGTATCCCCCGTCTCCATGGCGTTTTTAAGTCTGATTTCAATGGGATCTATGCCCAGTTCCTTGGCAACGACATCCAGTTGCTGCTCGAAGGCAGCCCTGGCGATCAAACCGCCATGGCCTCGTTGGGAGCCGCATACTGGCTTGTTGGTGTACACCCGAAAGCCATCAAATTTCATGTTAGGGAGTCTATAGGGACCACCAAGGAGAGAACCTGCATAATAGACCGTAGCAATACCAAAGCTGGTATAGGCACCACCATCCAGATAGACCCTGTTATGCAAAGCGATCAGTGTTCCGTCCTTTTTGACCCCCATGGTCAGTTCATGGACATATTGGTGCCTGGCCCGGGAATGGAGAAAGACCTGCTCCCTGGTGTAATTCACTTTCACCGGTTTCCCTGTCTTCATAGAAAGGAGAGAGGCGCACAGGTCAACCGGTGTGGCTTCACACTTGGGACCAAAACCGCCTCCAACGAACGGCTTGATAACCCTCACCTTACCTACGGGGATCCCGAGCACCATGGCAACGGTCCTCATTATATAATGGGGTACCTGTGTGGAGGTATAGAGGGTCAAATGACCTGAAAGATCGTAATTCGCCAGGCAGCCGTGAGGTTCCAGAAAGGCCGCGTCCTGTCGCTTGCTGAAGAATTTATCTGTTCTGACAAGATCACATTCCTTGAATGCCACTTCCACGTCTCCAAATTCCTGATGGACCTCAGCACAGATATTTCGGGGGTAGTCCTCATGAAGGACAGGAGCCCCTTCGGTCATGGCATCTTTAACGGTGAATACAGCAGCTAGTTCATCATAATTTACTTTAATAAGAGACACCGCCTCCATGGCCGTTTCGAGATCCACAGCCGCAACAGCAGCAATTTCATCTCCCACATACCGCACCTTTTCATGGCAAAAGAGGGTCTCATCATACCGCGCAGGGCTCACCCCATACCTCACCAAGCCCGCATCCTCGGCTGTCACGACAGCTATCACACCGGGAAGCCTTCTGGCCTTGGAGGTGTCGATATTGAGTATTTTGGCATGCGCCAGCGGACTCTGGAGGATCGCGCCATGAAGCATCCCCGGCGTGGTCAGATCATCCACATACTTGGCCCGGCCTGTGGCCTTTTCAGGAGCATCCAGTTTAGGTACTCTCTTATTTAAGACAGCGTACTTACTCATGATTTACTCAAGCTCCTTTCATTCTTGTACTCACTAACAGATTCAATTGCCTCAACGATCTTCTGATATCCCGTGCATCGACAGAGATTTCCGGATATGGCCATCCGAATCTCGGATTCATCCGGGTGGGCATTTCGATCAAGCAGGGTCTTCGCAGACAGGATCATACCCGAAGTGCAGTACCCACACTGTATGGCCCCTCTGTCCACAAAGGCCTCTTGCACATGGTGAAGCCCTTTATCGGTTTCCATGCCTTCAATGGTCAAAATGGTCCTGCCGTTGGCCTGGACAGCAAGCACAAGGCAAGAATTGACCGGCCTTCCATCCATAATCACCGTACATGCTCCGCACTCCCCAACCTCACAGCCTTTTTTCGTCCCGGTGAGCCCAAGCTCATACCGAAGCAAGTCTGCCAAGGTTTGGTCGGTACTCACGGCCACCTCATAATCTTTGTCATTTATGTTCAAGCTGATGAGTTTCTTCATTCCGATCTCCTTTCCCTCTTATCCTTTTAAACCGGGGTTAAGGGATTCAATCCTGTCTCCTTCTAAAACGATGGTTGTGGCGTACTTCTGGGGGTATATGAATTGCCCATTATGTTCGACGATCAGGTGAGCATCTTTGTTTGAGTGCTTTTACTTAATTCTCTTGCGCGTCACGATAGGCCTTGCTCAAGGCCCTACGAGTCAAGACTTTCACCATGTCTCTTCTGTATTCTGCCGATCCCCTGTAATCATCAATAGGTCTGCTGTCCTTTGCAGCTTCATTTCCAGCATCCTCAAACAACGCATCAGAAGGTTTTTCTCCAAGAAGTATCTTCTCCGCAGAAGGTGCTCTTATGGGTGTAGATGCCACTGCACCCAAAACGACTCGGGCTGTCTGAATGGAGCCATCTTGGCTGTCCAACCCAATATAGGCCGCAACATTGACCAAGGAGATTTCAAGGGTTTTTCTCACGCCCAGCTTGACATATGCAGCTCCTGCAGCTGGTTGTGGTTTTATTAGAAGGACTTGGGTGAGAATTTCATCCGGCCCTAAAAGGGTCTCACCAGGCCCCTTTAACAAATCCTCAAGAGGAACTACTCTGTCGCCAGAACTCCTTTTCAAGACAACCTCTGCTCCATAGACCATGAGAGCAGGGGGGAGATCGGCTGCAGGCCTGGCTGTTACTATATTTCCTCCAATAGTGGCCATATTTCGGACTAAAGGAGATCCCAGGCTCGCTGCGCCCCCCACTAAAGCACCAAACGAGCCGCTGATCACTTCAGATTCGGTTAGCTCAACGGCCGTGACACAGGCACCAATTTTCAAGACGCCGTTGGAGGCTTCTATCTCCTTTAATTCTTCGATCCTCGAAAGGGAAACCAGATTTCCCGGAGCAATAAGCTTCTTTTTCATGTTGACTAGGAGATCCGTTCCCCCGGCCAGGGGACGCCCCTTATCTTTAAGTTCACCCATGATCTCGCAGGCCTCAGGAAGCGTAATGGGTTCATGAAACTCAAACTTCGGCAAAAGCATAATTCATTTCCTCCATTATAGGTCTTACGAACAAGCCTTCTCGTTATACAAATGAATTCATAGCAAAAGCGATCGTAGACAAAGCCTTTCGATTAGAAAAAACCGGGCGGGACTAATGTCTCCGGTTACTTAAGCCAATGGCCCACCCCGATATTTCTTGCTGTCAGGACGGCCTAAAAGGTGGCACTAATCTGAAAAATGGTCCGGTTCCATCTCTACGGTTAAACCGTCAGTGTTTCTCAGTCGCTCTTCCAACCCTTTTATCTTGGGCAATTCATAGGCAAAGAAAAAGCGCAAAGTATAGAATTTCCCCTGGAGAAAATCCGCTTCCGAATCAGTAGGATTATTTTTCAGTCCCTTTTGTACGTATATGCCTTGAAGCAACCATTGCCACGCAATGCTGATCACTGCGAAAAACTCCAAATAGAGGGTGGCGTCTGCCAAAAACATTTCAGCACTTTCCCTGCTCGCCACCTCCAATAAATGCTTTGTTACGTTTTGAAGTCTTTCAAGGGCTTTTTCCAGGGCCTCGGCATATGGCTTGAGTTCGGGAATATCATTGGCTGACGCGATCGTTTGTTGAACCTCTTCCACGTAGAGTTTCAAGGCCTTCCCGTTTTTCATGAGGACCTTGCGCCCTAGAAGATCAATCCCTTGTATTCCTGTGGTGCCTTCATGGATCGGATGAATTCGCGCATCCCGGTAATACTGTTCTAAGGGATAGTCATCGCAGTACCCGGATCCGCCAAAGCACTGTAAGCCCTGGCTTATGGAGAGAATCCCCATTTCAGATGGGTAGGTCTTGGCTACGGGTGTCAGAATCTCCAGCAGGAGATTATATTGCTCTTTCTCAACCCCGCTGGAAACCTTTTGCAGGTCCACATACTTGCTGCACTGCATAAGAAGAGAAAGGGAACCCTCGATCACAGCCCGCTGAAACAGCAGCATCCTTTTGACGTCGGCATGCTCAATGATAGGTATCTGGGGCCGGGCAGGATCCTTCTCAGAGACCTTTCTCCCCTGTCTGCGTTTTTTGCAATAATCGAGGGAGGCATAATAGGCGGCAGACGCTATGGCGGTAGCCCCCATTCCAACCGCTATCCGTTCCTCATTCATCATTTGAAACATGTATTTGAGCCCATTGTGGGGCTCACCGACCAGGTAGCCCCTGCAATCATTTTTGTCCCCCATGCTGAGCTGGACTATGGGACACCCTCTGTAGCCTAATTTGTGGAAAATTCCCGAGGTGACCACGTCATTGGGAACCAGTTTACGATCCTTATCGATCCGTTTTTTAGGTACCACGAAAAGCGAGATCCCCTTTACACCGGGAGGCGCACCTTTTATCTTCGCCAGCATAAGATGAACCACATTTTCAACCGCGTCGTGGTCGCCGGCCGAAATAAGTATCTTTTGCCCTTGTATCTTATAGTAACCTTCATCGGCAGGTTCAGCCATTGTGGTAATGTCTGCCAGGGAACTACCTGCTTCCGGTTCGGTCAAGGCCATGGTTCCCTGCCACTCCCCGGAGAGTATTTTAGGGACATAGATATCAATAAGTTCTTTGCTCCCGAAGGATTCCAGAAGATGAATCACACCTGCGGAAAGAACTGCGTAAGCGCATGCTGAATAATTGGCTGCCGCAAAAATGAAATAGCAATTATCTGCAACCAGGTGGGGAAGCTGCTCTCCCCCCATCCCTTCGGGGACCGTAGCACCGATCCACCCACCCATTCCGAACTCCTTCATCATGGCTCTCACAGAGGGGTGAACCTTCACCTGATCGCCGGCCAGTTCCGGTGGATTCCTGTCCATCTCCTGACAGTTAGGCTGTAAAAGGCCCTCTGCCAATTCAGTGGCCGCCTTAAGAACCATGTCGAACATTTTTCGGTCATACTGCTCGAAATAGGGGTGCCGGGTGAGGGACTCCGCATCGAATACTCCATACAGGAGAAACTTCAGATTTCGCTCACTGATAAATCTTTCCGCCATCGAGTTTTCCTCATCAAAAGTGTCGTAACTGCTCAGAATACATCTGCCTGTCTGAGCAAATTGTAGATCCCGCTACCGGGGCCCCTTAGGTGGCGGCCATTGTACCGGGGCGTGAGAAATATAACCTGCAACAAAAAAGGCTCACATGGCCCGGTATCCACCATCAACAAACAGGATGGTTCCTGTGATGTAATCGGATGCAGCGGAACTCAAAAAGAGAACGGCTCCCTTGAGATCCTCCGGCAGGCCGAAACGGCCGATGGGGACATGGGGGAGGATGTGGGTCTCCCCTTTCTCCATAGTAGCCCGGGTCATGTTGGTCTCAATAAAGGCCGGCGCAATGGCATTCACATGGATGTGATGTTTGGCCCATTTTACGGCCAGATCCTTTGTAAAGGCATCAATCGCACCTTTGCTGGTGTTGTATGCGATGGCATCCATCACATTGGAGGGGGCACCCACTCCACCAAAGATGGAGCTCACATTGATGATTTTCCCACCACCCGCTTCTATCATGACCTTTCCAATTATCTGCGAACACAGGAAAGTACCGGTCACGTTGACGTTAATAACCCTCTTCCATCCCTCAATGGGGTAATCCTCTGTCGGAGCTCCCCAGGTGGCGCCTGAGTTATTGATCAAAATATCGATTTGTCCGAACTTCTGAAGGACGAAATCCCTAAGTCTGGAAATATCACTCGGATTCGTAATATCGCACTTTACTCCGGCCGCCTCCACCCCTAATTGTCTGATTCTTTTGGCCGCCTCTCTGCAGTTCTGTTCCTTACTTGAGCAGACTACAACGTCACTGCTCGCCTCGGCCAGGCCTTCAGCCATGGCCAAGCCCAGACCTCTCCCTCCACCCGTGACAATAGAGACCTTACCACTTAAATCAAAGAGATCCAGCACTCGCATCCTTTGCCTCCACTCTGGTTAATACAGCTACTCCTCAGTGTATCACTGATCATTGATTTGCCTTGAGACGTGAACTTGAAGCAAAGGCAATTATTTGAATATGATGTACTTGAGATCCATAGTTCCCCTCTTTCTACACCCTCCTGAGCCTCCCGTCGAAAGAGAAAACAATGGGGAATTACAATACCCTAATAATACAAGCATCTGCCTGGGCCAGTCCGCCGCAGATGGCAGCAAGGGCATAGCCCCCTCCGCGACGTCGTAACTCATACATTAGGTTCATAATAAGTCTGGCCCCACTGGCAGTATTGGGGTGCCCGATAGCGATAGCACTGCCATTGATGTTAGTCTTTTCATGCAGTGTCCTGGCCTTTGTTTTGTCTTTGTCCACCAATAGAAGCATACTGACTAAAGGTACAGCGGCAAAGGCCTCATTGATCTCCATGACATGGATGTCATCCAGGCTTAGGGCAGCCAATTCTAATGCTTTTATGGCAGCAAATGCCGGGCCTTCCGGCATGCGCAGGGGGCTAATGGCGATAGAAGACATGGCGACTATTTCTGCCAAAGGTTCAAGACTTAGTTCATCCGCCTTGGCTTTTGTCATAAAAAGAATAGCTGTCGCCCCATCATTTAATCCAGGGGCATTCCCTGCCGTGACCCCATTGCAGCCGTAAATACCCGGTAGCTTAGCAAGCTTTTCGGAGGTGGTGTTGGGCCTATACTGCTCGTCAATATTGAGGCTAATCGGATCTCCCTTTTTCTGAGGGATTTCCAAGACCATCATTTCCTCTTTGAACTTCCCTGCTTCCCAGGCCTTGCCGTAGTTCTGATGGCTCATCAAGGCCCACTCATCTTGTTCTTCCCGGGAAACGCCATACTCACTGGCTACATTGTCCGTATCAACGGAAACCGGGTTGAAATCCTTATATCCAAGAGCAAAAAGCGGGTCTTGCATTTTTACGTCACCGATCCGAAACCCCTTCCAGCGAAGGCCTCTGACAATCAATGGCTCCTGGCTGAAGGAGGTTGCTCCTCCACCTATGGCACATTGAATTTCACCGGCAACCATCGCGCGGCAACCGTAATGGACAGCAGACATAGCTGAAACGCAGGCCTTGTCGATGGCAACAGAAGGGGTTTCAGCAGGAAGTCCAGCTTTAAGAAGTGTCTGACGTGCAGCAACAGGCGTGTAAACATCTTTACAGACAGAGGTGTCTCCGACACCCCAGTAGACCTCATCAACTTGCTCCCCGGACACATTAACCCGGGTTATAACCTCTTTCATGGGTAAAGCCCCCAGGTCAAAGAAGTCATATTCCCTTAGCGAGCCGCAGTAACGACCAAATGGTGTACGAACAGCACTCACAATAACGATGTCTTTGTACATAATATCCCCCCTTAACCTTTTTTCCTTATAGCACGACCAATCACAAACAACAGGCCACAATCATCTAAAGAGGTATATTCCCGTGTTTCCTGTAAGGCCTTAGCGGTTCGGACTTGTTCTCCAGTAGATTTAGTGTGGATATAAGCTTCTTGCGGGTATCCTTTGGGTGGATGACACCGTCGATTACGGACCGAGATGCAGAGTGGTATGGAGTCAGGTAAAGATCCTTATACTCTTCCACTTTCTTTTCAAAAAAGGCCTGAGGATCCTCAGCAGCGGCAATCTCCCTCCGGTAGAGGATCTTTACCGATGGCTCCGCACCGACCATCTGCATTTCGGCAGAAGGCCATGCAAAGACCTGGTCGAAACCGATCTGATGTACACCCATGGCAGGAATGGCCCCACCATACATCTTTCTCAAGATCATGGAAATTTTGGGAACCGTTGCCTCGGTCCAGGCATAGAGCATCTTGGCGCCATGCCGGATAATGCCGCCATGTTCCTGGCGGACGCCAGGGAGAAAACCGGGCACATCCACCATTGTAATCAAAGGGATGTTAAACGCATCGCAGGTCCTGATGAACCGGGAGCCCTTGTCTGAGGAATCTATATCGAGACAGCCGCCAAGGAAGCGAGGGTTGTTGCCCACAAAACCGACTACCTGACCTCCCATGCGGGCAAATCCAACCAGCAGATTTTGCGCAAACTTAGGATGTATCTCAAAAAATTCTCCGTCATCGACCACTGCTTTGATGACCTCTCGCATATCGTATGTCTTATGCATCTGGATGGGCACCATACCAGTCAGTTCAGGTGTTTCCCTGTCCACAGGATCGCCGCATTCCTTTGTTGCCTGCTTTTCCAGGTTGTTTTGGGGTAAAAAATCGAGGAGGCGTATTATGGTATCCAAACACTCCTTGTCATCTTTAGCGGTCAGGTGGGTCACTCCGGATTTCGTGCTATGGACCTTGGCACCTCCCAGGTCTTCGAAGGAAACTTCCTCGCGGGTCACCTCTTTGATAACTGCGGGCCCCGTGATAAAGGCATGGGCAGTTTTCTCTACTTGAATGACAAAATCACACAAGGCGGCCGAGTACACAGCGCCTCCCGTGCAATCGCCCATGATTGCAGCAATCTGGGGGATCACCCCTGAATTTAGGGTCGTCTGGTAAAACTGGCCTGTAACCCCGTAAACATTGTCCATGCCTTCATGGATACGGGCGCCGGCACTATCGTTGAGACAGATCATCGGGATCATATACTCACGGGCGAGTCTTAGAACATAATGAATTTTGGCTCCATGGGTTTTGCCCGTTGATCCCCCAAGGACTGAGGCATCCGCTGAGTAAATAAAAACCCTTCTACCATTGATAGTTCCATGACCAGTGACAACTCCATCACCAGGAAATTTCTTTTTTTCCATACCGAAATCGCGGCATTGATGCTCGGCCAGCATGTTCAGCTCAACAAAACTACCGGGATCCAGGATATATTCCACTCGTTCCCGGGCCGTCATCTTACCCATGTCGCGCTGTTTTTTCAGGCGTTCTTTCCCGCCGCCCTGAAGGGCTTCAGCCTCCTTGGCCTGAAGCTTGGCAAGCTCTTTTTCCCAAGTCTTTTCATAAGGCATGTTTTTTATCCTTCCACTTCTCGGAAATTAGTCCCTAACCCGAATCAGCAGGAACAAAAGAGAAAAATTGAAGATTGACGTTCCATTGACGATTGCCTATTTGAGGCATTATACCATCTAATTTTGCTTTTTTTGGCTTTTGCTTTCCAAAGTACACTAGTTTTTTTAGCCGGAATCCTTCAATCGTCAATAGTCCATTCAATCAGCCTGAATCAACTCGATTAAAACTCCAAGAGTACTTTTAGGATGGATAAAGGCAACCAGATCCTTATGCGCGTTGAGATAAGGTTTTTCATTGATCAGACTTATGCCCTTGGCTTTCAGACGATCCAGTTCGGCTTGAATATCATCCACCTCAAAAGAAATGTGGTGAACGCCCTGACCTCTATTTTGAATGAACTTAGCAATTTGCCCATCTGGTTCGGTGGACTGTAGCAGTTCCAGGTTAGTACCCTCCATTGGGATGAATGAGAAGATGAGTTCACCAAAACTCTCATTTCCTGCAACAGAAAGGCCGAAATTCTCTCGGAAAAAGGTTCTTGCCTCCTCAAGATTATTCACGGCCAGACCAATATGACTGACTTTCTTGATCATTTCCAATTCCTCCGAGTCTTTTCTGAGCCAAGGTCGCTACCCCCTCAAAAGAATGTATTTCCAGAACAGGCGTGCCTCTCGACGAAAGTTTTAGGTGGACCTTCAACTCTACTGCCAGCAGCGTGATTGAATGAAATATTAAATTATATTTTTCATACATGCTATGTCAAGTAAAAAATATAATCTAAGTTTTTTTGCTTTTTTTATCAATAATGAGCTAAATATACATTAATATCACACTATTAAATGGATATCTAACCCTTCAATCCCATGCGATTTTTTTCTTGACATGGCCGAATTTTTGGATTAATTATTGAATTTAATATTGTATGGGAAAATTCAGTATGAACAAAAATTCGGATTCCATGATGATAAAGCCCGGGCATAACCGTAAGTCCAATACGTTGATCGAGGAAGCATATCTTAAAATCAAGCAGATGATTCTTGAGCAAAAAGTTGCCCCCGGCCAGCGGCTGGTCACCAATGATCTTGTTGAGATACTGAACATGTCCCGCACGCCCATCATCAACGCACTGAACAGACTGGTTCAAGACGGGTTTGTCGGATTTGAGAGTTTTCGTGGGTTCTACGTGAGACCTATCGATATCCAGGAAGTGTGGGATGCTTTTGGCGTCCGTGAGGCCTATGAAGTCTATGCAGTAGGGCAGGCCATCAATGTGGGAGATGCCCATGATATGGCCAAAGTGGAAGAGAAACTCCGCATTCATGAGCAATACATGCACCATTATTATACCCGCAAGAAGTTCATACTTGATTCTGAATTTCATCTTCAAATCGCGGTCATGGCCAAGAATCGAATCCTAAGATGGTTGCTGAAGAGGAACTTTGAACATATCTTTTTACGGGCAAGACTGGAAAATTATGATCCAAAAAGAATGGAATCCTCAGCGCAGGAACATCATCTCCTGATAGAAAGCATGAAGAAAAAAGATATTTTGGGAAGCTCAGAAATTATTCGAAACCATGTCCAAAAGGCGAGGGCTCACGTCATCAGATGTTTGTCCGAGGAAGAGCCGGGCGAAGTAGAATTAGCATCATTTTAGGGATAGGGTCATGAAGAAGATGAAAGGCCGTTTGGGACAATGGGAAAACACAACACTTAAAAAAGTACTGGACAGGTCTCCTGAGAGGGAAGAAGCCTTCAAGACCGAGAGTGGAATTCCAGTCAAAAGACTGTATACCCCACTGGACTTGGAGGCTATTGATTACGAGACTGAACTGGGTTTCCCTGGTCAATACCCTTACACAAGAGGGGTCTATCCTACCATGTATCGCGGGCGCCTCTGGACCATGAGGAACTATGCGGGGTTCGGCACCGCAGAGGACACAAACAAGCGATACCGCTATCTTCTTGAGCAGGGCATGGTAGGCTTATCCATGGCCTTTGATCTTCCCACGCAGTTGGGCTACGACTCAGACGATCCGTTGTCTGAAGGCGCAGTAGGCCGTGTTGGAGTTGCCGTGGATTCCCTGGCCGACATGGAAATCATCTTTAAGGGGATACCGTTGGATAAGGTATCCACTTCCATGACGATCAACGCACCCGCCACAATTCTGCTCGCCATGTATATTGCCGTCGGGGAGAAGCAGGGTGTGTCCCAAGAGAAGCTCACGGGAACCACTCAGAACGACATTTTGAAAGAGTTCATAGCAAGGGGAACATATATTTTCCCCCCGGAGCCCAGTATCAAGTTAGTTTTGGATGTTGTCGAATATTGCGCCGAGCATGTCCCGCGATGGAATACCTTGAACATTACCGGCTATCATTTTCGAGAAGCGGGCGCAGACGCCATACAGGAGCTGGCTTTCACCCTTGCAGACACCATCACTTACATTGATAAGGCCCGGGAAAGGGGTCTTGAGGTGGATGATTTCGCTCCGCGCCTCTCCTACAGCCTCGGGTGCTACATGGATCTTTTTGAGGAGGTTGCAAAGTTCCGCGCTGCAAGAAGACTGTTTGCGAAAATCATGAAAGAACGATTCCAAGCCAAGAATCCAAAGAGCTATCTGTTCAGGATCTTTACTGGTTCCTGCGGCTCCACGCTGGTGACACAGCAACCCATCAATAACATCGTTAGGGTAACGGTGCATGCCCTGATGGGGATCCTAGGGGGCGATCAGGCGATCCATACAGCCTGCTGGGATGAGGGCTACGCCATTCCCACAGAAGATGCAGCGACAATTGCCCTCAGAACCCAGCAGATCCTCGCTCACGAATGTGGCCTAAGCAATACCATCGATCCTTTAGCAGGGTCTTATTATGTGGAGTCTCTGACCAATGAGATTGGGAAAAGGGCTATGGAATACCTGGAGAAAATTGATGAAATGGGCGGAATGCTCGGGGCCATCGACAACGGTTTTGTGTATAAAGAAATTCAGGAAAGCAGCGTGAAATTTCAAAAGCGCGTTGACAGCGGCGAACGGATCATCGTGGGACTCAACAAATATGTCATGCCTGAAGAAGTGGGTATAGAAAAACAGGACATCTTTGAAGTGGATGCCGGCGTGGAAGATGTCCAAAAACAGAAACTGGCGAGAGTCAAAGCAGAAAGAAATGATAAAGAGATCCGCGAGAGCCTCGACGAACTCGAGAAGGCCATTGATAAGGACGAGAACCTCATGCCCTATATAATTGAGGCGGTCAAATGCTATGCCACTGTTGGCGAGATCTGCGGGGTTATGAGAAAAAGGTGGGGCGAATTCAGGGCTCCCACTTATATAAATTGGAAGGAAAACATGGAACCGCGAAAGATAAGGGTGCTGATTGCCAAGGTGGGTCTGGACGGTCATGACCGCGGCGCAAAGGTGGTGGCACGCGCCTTAAAGGATTCAGGCATGGAGGTCATCTACACGGGCCATCGGCAAAGCATAGATCAGGTTGTCAATGCCGCCATTCAGGAGGATGTGGATGTCTTGGGCCTGAGTTTTCTTTCCGGC
>JAFDIX010000290.1 GCA_019307805.1 Deltaproteobacteria bacterium
CGAGACAGGCGAGGTTCTGGCGACTTCTCAGTATATTACCGGGAGTTATCTCAATAAGCCTGAAGAGACGGCCGCATCCTATGTGGAGATCGATGGCAAGATCTGGTACAAGACCAATGATTATGTACAGATGACCGACGATGGATCGTTGAAATATGTCGATAGAAGCTCTGATGTGATCAAGTACAAGGGCTATCGCGTATCCTGCTCAGAGATCGAAGCGGTGCTGCAAGACCATATCGCCGTCATCGGGTCATGCGTGGTGGGGGTACCCGATCCCAAGGTGGGGGAGCGGATCAAGGCCATGGTGGTCCTCAAGGAGGATGCAAGGGGAGTGAGTGGTGGGGAACTTATTCGATGGTGCCGGGAGCGCCTTGCACCATACAAGATTCCTAAGTACGTGGAATTCAGGGATATGCTGCCCAAGTCCAAAGTGGGAAAACTCCTGAGGCGTGAAGTGAGAGACCAGGAAAGGCGCCGTGTGGAGAAGAAAAAAGTTGTTGGAGCATAACCTTTTACCCCGAGTTTTGTTTTGAGGTATTTGCTAACGAAAAACCTTTAATGTGTTATTCGGGATTTGGGTTTTGGTGAGGGCGTTTTCAGGTTTAATCTTCAAAAAGAAAGGGGGATGTTATGAAGGGCAGAAATTGTGGTTTGATCCTGTCATGTCTTTTTGTTTCGGTATTCCTGGTCACGGGGCTCTGCGTCAATGCAGAGGCAAAGCCCATCCTGGTGGGGGCTCCTGCCTCCTATGCGGCACAACCCTGGTCATGGTCGGGCATGAAAGGGCAACAGCTGGCCACGAAACAAATCAATGATGCAGGGGGTGTGAATGTTGGAGGGGTAAAAAGACCTTTCAAGCCCGAGTTGCTGGACACCCGGGCAGAGGAAGCGGGGGTGCCGGTCTCCGAGGCTCTTCTCGGGATCGAAAAGCTGATCCTGGAGAAAAAGGTGGACGTACTTTGCGGTGGCCCCACCATGTCCGAGGCATCCATGGCCGTTTTGGATCTGGTGGCCAAATACAATATCATTCATCTCATCAGCTCGGGGACATGGACGCCCGGTTGGCAGAAAAAAGTCGGTTCGAATTTGGAGAAATATCGCACTTCCTTTAAAATCACATCCAGCGTTATTTATGTTATTCCTGAAGGCGCGGATCTCCTTAACTCCATAAAGGCCAGGCGCGGGTACGATACGGTATACGTGCTCACCCAGGATAATGTCATCAGCCGTAAAGCTGCGGAGATCTTCTCAAAACTGGCATCGAAGAAGGGCTATAAAATTGTTGGGAAAGATGTTGTGCCCCAGGGCACGACGGACTATTCGCCCCAGCTGTTTCAGGCCAAAAGAAAAAAGGCCAAGATCCTCCTGGTGTGGACCAACGACCCAACAGCCGTTATTCTCATGAAGCAGTTCGCGGACCTGAAAATTCCTTCACTCATGGTGGGCTTCAATCCCGCGGCCACTGAAGAGGAGATATGGAATCAGGTCGCGGCCACTGAAGAGGAGATATGGAATCAGGTTGATGGTAAGTGTGAATACTCTATCCAACCGTTAGGCGCTGCTTCCAACAGCAGCAGTAAAATTCCCGGGGCCGCGGAATTTCAGGCAGCCTATAAAAAATTCTGTGGCAAGGCGCCCTTTGGTGCGGCATCCATGTCTTACATCGGCATGTATGTGCTGAAGGACGCCATTGAGCGCGCCGGTTCCCTGGATACGGATGCCCTGGTGGATGCATTGGTCAAAACCGATTATATGAGCATCAATGGCAGGGTGCGGTTCAATCCCAGGAACCACTGGGCAAAGTATTCAGATGATCCCAATGAGGGCCTTGTGTCCAACTGGTTCCAGTGGATCAAGGGAAAGCGGATCACCGTGTGGCCACGTTCGGTTGCTGACGGTGACATTCAGCTTCCTCCTTGGATGAACTAGGAGAAATACTACAAAGGCCCCCGGGTCGGGCATTGGGACGAACTCGGGGGCCTTTTCTGAAAATGATTCGGGCCGGAAAAATGAATTAAGAGGCCCGAATGCTATGCTTGGCGGGTGGTTGTAAATGGACGTTTTCATATATGGAGTTGTGCGCAGTGCCGAATTCCTTCTAGTGGCCATGGGATTCAGTTTTGTTTACGGAATCAGCCGTCTGCCGAATTTCGCACACGGCGCCCTCTATGTCTTGACCTCCTTTATAACCTGGATCTTTTTGCGAGCATTGGGATGGAATTATTTCCTGAGCATCCTTCTTTCAATCATTATTGTCACACTAATTGGTGCTGCCATATACCGGTTCTTCCTGATACGGGTCAGGGGGATGGAGATGTCGGAAATCATCGCCTCCTATGCACTTGGGTTGGCAATACTGGAAGGGCTGCGCATCAGATTTGTAGGGGCATCCTTTGCCACCCCCCGGTTTGTGGATGGAATCATTGAAATTGGGGAGGTGCCCATAGATTTGCAGCGGGTAATCGTCATCGCCATGGGTCTTTCCGTAGTGGTGGTCATGTGGGCCTTTACCCATTACACCAAGGTGGGCCGATCCCTTCGGGCCATCGCCCAGAACGAACGCGCAGCCATGATGCTGGGGATCGATTCCGACAGGGCAGCGACCATCGCCCTGGCATTCGGGTCCACCCTGGTGGCCCTGGCCGCGGTGGTTCTGGCACCGACCGGCAGCCTGACCGTTGACCACGGATATGAGGTGCTGATCTATGCCATTGCCGTATGCATCATCGGCGGGCTTGGAAGCTGGGTCGGCACCATACTGGCCTCGTTTATTCTAGGGTTTGCAGGAATACTGACCGCTACTTTTGCCGGTGGCATGTGGCAATCCGTGGTGATTATAGCCGCCATTGTGATAACGCTTATCATCAAACCGTCCGGCCTTTTTGGCAGACAAAAGGAACTTGAGGAGAGGGTGTAGGGTTGAACACCACCGAAAGGCGCAAAGAGCGGATCGACCGCAGTATCAAGGTTCGGACCGGGGGGTTGTATGCCATCTCTTCCTGGAGGGAAATCGCATATCTCATCGGGCCGAGGCTGGTCCTTATTCTTGGAGTACTCATTCTTCCCCTTCTCATGCCGAACCTCTATTGGCAAAGGGTTCTCTGTAACATGGGAATTTTTGCCATGCTGGCCCTGTCTTTTGACTTTCTGGCGCATAATGTGGGCCTGGTCTGCCTGGGTGGGGCCTTCTTTACCGGGGTGGGCGGGTACATCTCCGGTGTCCTGAATTCCTATTATGGAATTCCACCCATTTTGAGCATTCCTATCGCTTCCCTGGGCGGCGGGCTGTTGTGTACCCTGTTGTTGCTGCCCACCCTGTCCCTGAGGGGCATTTATTTTGCCATTATCACTATCGTTTATCCCATTGGGGCAGTCAGGGTCATCAAGGCGCTGAATATTTTCGGCAGCACGGAAGGTTTGACCGCACTGGCCACATTGCCCAATATCTGGGTAGAGACCTATCTGGTCCTCGGGGTATCACTCGTCGCCCTGTTTGCCCTGCGACGGCTGGTGAATGAGGAATACGGCCTGGTCCTGGTGGGCGTGAGGGATAACGACCAGGCAGTTAGGGCCTCGGGCATCAATATCACCTGGTACAAGGCACAGGCCGTGTTTATTTCGTCCACTATAGGATGTTTTACTGGAAGCTATCTTTCTGTCTTGTACGGCTGGACAGGTCTGTCCCAGTTTGCGCTGGATTTCTCCATTCTCCCCATAGCCGCAACAGTGGTCGGCGGTGCTGGAACCTTGGTTGGACCATTGCTTGGGGCATTCATTCTCACCCCCCTCTCGGAGCTCCTGAGGGCTATGGGCACGTGGAGGATCCTCTCTTATTGTGTTATTTTGCTGGCATTTATCCTGTTTAGGCCTGAGGGATTGATGGAGTACTTTCAAAGGAAATACCACCAGTTCGAACAGTGGAGAGAGGTCTAACCATGAGCAATGAGGTGCTTCTCCGGGCCGAAGGATTGCGAAAGTCATTCGGTGGGGTGACCGCAGTGAATGACGTCAGTTTTGAGATCAAGCGGGGCGAAATTCTTGGCGTCATCGGACCCAATGGTTCGGGCAAGACAACACTGGTAAATCTCATCTCCGGTTTCATAAAGCCGGATGCCGGGGAGGTACATTTTGAAGGAAAAAAGATTACCGGGTTGCCGCCCCATAAAATTGCAAATCTGGGGCTTGCAAGAACATTCCAAATCCCCAGGCCCTACCATCTTCCCTCCTACAAGAACCTCATAGTGCCCCTCCGTTCACCAAGGGCCAGGCGCAGCAGTTGGGGGAAACTGGGAGATCGGTTTTCCCTGGCCATAGACCTCCTGGAGGAAGTCGGGTTTGAACGGGACGCCTATGTCCCCTACAAAATAGCCTCTTCACTGCCTGAAGGGTATCTCAAGCGCCTTGAGCTTGCACGGTGTCTGAGTTTGCGTCCGGAATTGATTATTGCCGATGAAATTTTGTCCGGTCTGAGCATGGCCGAGATGGCCACCATGACGCCTCTTGTGGAGAAACTCCAGATGCAGGGCATGACCATCATCATGATCGAACACCGTTTGCGGGAACTCTTTTCCCTTTGCAGCAGGGTGATTGTCATGAATTTCGGTGTCAAGATTGCCGAAGGTGTCCCTGAGGAGGTCATGGCGACCAAGAAGGTGAAAGAGGCATACCTCGGCAAGGAGATAAAAGAGTAGAGCATGTTAGAAGTCAAAGAACTCATGGTTTTTTACGAGAATGCCCTGGCTGTGAACAATGTCAGCATGGAATGTGATCAGGGCAAAATCACCGGGATATTCGGATCCAACAATGCCGGTAAGTCGACCCTCATGTATACGATCGCGGGCATCATGCTGGATATGAAGAAAAAGGAGGCAATGAAGGGGGGGCTCAGGATCACCGTGCTCGGCCAGATCAAATTCCTGGGTGAAGACATCACAAACCTCAAACCCCACAAAAGGGCGGAGAGGGGCATCGTGCTTTGCCCTGAGAGAAGACAGATTTTTCAGGAAAGCAGTACCCTGGAGAACCTCAAGATCGGAGGCCATCTGGCGACCAAGGAGCAGGCCAAAAAGACACTCGATTATGTCTTCGAATTATTCCCCCTTCTTGAGAGGCTGAAAAAGCGGCAGGGCGGGTTTTTGAGTGGCGGGGAGCAGCAGATGCTGGCCATCGGCAGGGCACTCATGGCGCAACCCAAGCTGCTCATGCTGGACGAACCCCTCATGGGCCTCAGCCCCATGATTATCACGCACCTCGCCACGGACATCAAAGCCATTAATGAGAAGACCGGCATTACCGTACTCATCACAGAGCAGTACGCCGAGCCGATCCTGCCTATTATAGACCATGGCTATGTGCTTGAAAACGGTGGCGCGGTTTTGGACGGAACGGCCCAGGATCTCATGGATAATCCGGATGTAAAGGCGGCATACCTGGGAGTGTGACGCCCTCCTCGCCGATAGAGTATAATGTGGCATGCAAACCCGCGTGTAAAAGAAATAGATGGTACGCAGCGCTATATTTTTTTGCCTTGATGGAAAACGATCGTTCGTTTATTTTGTTTGGGGTCCGGTTGAATCCAATAGGACCAACCCCTTGAATGTAACCCAAGGTGAATGATCCATTAGAAATGAGGAGATTGAGAGATGTTCTATAGCCGGCGGTTGCCCCGTTTTGAATACCACTCCCCAGGAGATCTTGGGGAGGCGTGCTCCGTACTTGAAGAGCGCAGGGGACAGGCCAGGGTGTTGGCAGGTGGAACGATTACTCTGGCCATGATGAAGGAGAGGCGTTGGACATGTAACTGTTTGATAAGCCTTAAAAATATTCCCGCTCTGGAAGACATGACCTATGTGGAGGGGGAGGGATTGCGCTTGGGTGCCATGCTGATCCACCGGAGGATTGCCGATTCTCCAGCAGTGCAGGCCCGTTTTTCGCCTCTGGCATCGGCCTGCGCCGGCATTGGCAGCCCCCAGATACGCAATATGGGCACCATAGGGGGGAATATCTGCTGTAAATTTCCAAGAGCAGAGATTGTCCCAGTGCTGGTGGCATTCAGGGCGAGTGCAACAATAACCGCCAAAGACGGTGAAAGGATTGTTCCGGTTGAGGATGTTTCAAAGGCCCTGAAAAGGACAGACATCCTCACGGAGATCCAGATTCCCGAGCCGGATCCAAAAGGCGGCGGGGCATACGTGAGGTATTGTGTCAGGAAGGCCATCGATTATGCCAATGTGGGCGTGGCGGTATACCTTGTGGTTG
>JAFDIX010000996.1 GCA_019307805.1 Deltaproteobacteria bacterium
GCCCGCAAGTGCGTGGCCATGGCCATTCAGGAAGAGGATAAAAAGGGGAATGGCTATGTCCCGGTGATCATGGCCGACCCCACGGATATTCAGGCCATGGATGAGCTGACCCTCATGACCGGTAAACCGGTGAGGCCCATCTGCTTCAGCACCCCGGAAACCATCAAAAAGGCCATCTCCAGGGTCTTTAAGACCACCATTTCCACCTCGGCCCTGGACCTGGCAAGCATCAACGTGGAAATAGGGAAAAAGGACCTCACGGTGGAAGAGGTGACCGGATTTCCCATTGTGGACATGGTCAACTATTTCATCAACAAGGCCCTGACAGAGCGGGCAAGCGATATCCACTTTGAGCCTACGGAACACTTCCTCGTGGTCAGAATCCGCATTGACGGCGTACTCCATGAGACCGCGGCACTGCCCGATTACCTGCACCCGGAGATCATATCCCGGCTCAAGATCATCTGCGAGATGAACGTGGCGGAAAAACGACTTCCCCAGGACGGCCGCTTTTCCGTCACCGTCGGTGACAAGCAGGTGGATGTCCGTGTTTCCACCTATCCCACGGTCCACGGGGAAAAGGTGGTGCTCAGGTTGCTGGAACAGGAGTCCATCATCACCGACGTGAATCGCCTGGGTATGGAGGATGCGGAGGTGGAGATGATGATGTCCAAGATCACCGCACCCTACGGCATGATCCTCCTGAGCGGACCGACCGGGTGCGGCAAGACAACCACCCTCTACGCATGTATCTCCATGATCAACTCTCCGGATATCAATATCCTCACCGTGGAGGACCCGGTAGAATACAAGATCCCGGGCATTTACCAGATGCAGGCCAATCCCCGGATCGGTCTGACCTTTGCCTCGGGGCTGCGGACCATGCTCCGGCAGGACCCGGATGTCATCATGGTGGGAGAGATGCGGGACCAGGAGACCGCGGAAATAGCCATTCGGGCCGCCATCACCGGCCACATCGTGTTCAGCACCCTCCATACCAACAGTTCGGTCGGCATTGTCCTCAGACTTACAGATATGGGCATTGACCCCTTCCTCGTCTCCTCCGCTCTCAGCCTGGCCATTGCTCAGCGGCTTTATCGCACTATCTGTGAAGACTGCCGCGTCTATGTGGAACCCAACATCATCCTGAATAGCCTCAAAGAATCAGGGGTTCCCGAAAGCAGACTGGTCCAGCTTGGGCTGGAGATTTCTGAGGACAGGGAGTATTCCATGGGAAAGGGTTGCGCCAAATGCAGGGGCACCGGGTACTTTGGCCGGCGTGCCCTTTTCGAGATATTCAATCTCACCCAGGAAGCCAAGGACATGATGATCAGCAAGGAATTCAACGAATCCGAACTCAAAAAGCTGGCCCAACAGCAGGGCATGATCACCCTCCTTCAGGCAGGACGCCGGGCCGTGGACAGAGGCACCACAACGGTCGAGGAGATCATACGGGTGTGTGGGGAGGGTTAGAAGAGCACCACCTAACTTAATGCGGAAAATCGGTTTGAGTGCTACCTGCATTCCCTTTAGCATAGAGATACTGGATGCTAGATACTGGAGTTCACAGAGAACACAGAGAAAAAATTAAATCTTTGTGGCCTCTGCGAGAGAAAAAACCAGCATCCAGCATCATGTTTTAAACACCTTGAACAGGGTGATTTTATAAAGTCTGGTCAGATACTTTCTTTTGGGATTTGCGATATGAGGTACTAGTGGCCCGGATAAAATACACCGCGATCCTCTTGTTCACCAACCAGCTCTCGGCCATGATCGGGGCGGACCTGCCCCTCGTGCGCATCCTGGACGGGTTGTCCAAGGAATCCCTGAGCAAGGGGCTTCTGAAGGTCATCGAAAAGGTCAAGAGCGATGTGGAGAGCGGGGTGGACTTTGGATATGCCGTTGCCCAGCATCCCAAGGTTTTTGATGCCATCTACGTCAATATGGTGAAGGCGGGGATGGCCACGGGACGCCTGGACAAGACCCTGAAACAGCTCACAGAATACATGGAACAGAGCGCGGACACCAGGGGCAAATTGAGAAGTGCCTTTGCCTATCCCATATTCATGGTCAGTTTCCTCTTCATTGTATTCCTCATCATGATCTTCAAGATTCTTCCCACCTTTCAAAAGCTGTTTAACACCTTTGGAGATCGGCCCCTTCCCCTTCCTACGCAAATCATGATTAAGTTGGGGCATTTTGTCACCAACAATTTTCCCTGGATCATTCTCGGCATAGTCCTGGCTGTGGGATCTATTGTCTTTATTTTGAAAACTCCGGGAACCCGTTTCCTCTGGGACAAATACAA
>JAFDIX010000291.1 GCA_019307805.1 Deltaproteobacteria bacterium
TTACCTCGCCTGCCTGCTGGCAGTTGCGTCACTTGGGCTGGTATTTTTTACCGGGGATCTTTTGACGCTCATGTCCAGTGAGGGATACTTGCCTGCTGCAAGCTTGTTGCCAATCCTGTGTATTGCAAGCAGTCTGCTGGTGCTTACCTATCCGCTGCAAAGTGGCATCCTGTTTGCGAAGAAGACGCGTTATATATTTTATATCAGTGTTATTACCGCGTTCAGCAGCGCACTGGCCAATGTCGTGCTGATTCATTACCTGGATATCACCGGTGCTGCAATCGCCCAGGTATGTATTGGCCTGGTTATGGCTACAACAACGAATTATTTTGCCCAGAAATATTTCAAGGTGCGTTATCCATTCGTGAAGCTGGCCGGTATCGTGCTGGTGGCCAGCCTGTTCTTCGCCGGGTCGCTGCTGCTTGATACCCTGGTTATATACCTCGCCATTCCGCTTAAGGCGCTGTTGCTGGTGCTGTTCATTGTCGTGCTTTTTAAATCTCCGCTTATTGAGCGATCGGAAGTGGCCCAGATCAGGGCATGGGTTGGCCGGTACATCCCTTTTCTGGCGGCGCAAAGTGCGAACTGATCACCATGAGGTAAGGTCATGCTGGTAATAATATTTATTTACCTCACCGCCTTGTTTATTGCTCCACAGCTCTGGATAGAGCCGTTTGTGGGCATGCGCGTTGATTACATTATCTATCCGGCATGGTTTGCAATGGTATTGCTTTCCGGCCGGTTTACCGGTTTCAAGTGGTCAGCCCAGGATGTTTTTTTTCTCCTGTTTATCACCTGGGTTATCGTCTCTATTGTTGTGAACGGTTCACATGAGCGTTCATCGATAATTATTCAGAATTATATCAAGTGGTTTTTATTGTATAAGCTGGTCATCTGGTCAGTGCAGGATGTTGATGGCGTGCGTAAAGTCATCAACCTTATATTGTTCTTTGCACTGGTCCTTGTCGTGGAGGGTATACAACACAAGACAAGCTCCAACGGGATTGGCTGGGCCGGTCAATCACTGGGGTGGGTGGATGCTTCTGTTCTCCGGGCAGGCGGTACGGGTAGAACGCAGTGGATCAATATATTTGACGGCCCGGGCGTTTTCTGTGTGGTTTATACGACGGCGCTGCCGTTTATCCTGCGCTACTTTCGGGAATCCTATTCGGTATACCAAAAGCTGCTGGCATTTGGAATGCTGGCAGCCATGGGGCTCGCGATATTCTATACCGGCTCTCGTGGCGGGTTCATTGCAACACTTGCCATACTTGCGCTGTTTTTTATGTTCAGGTCAAAGAAGAAGTTTCCCCCGACCCGGATGGCAGTTATTGGTGCAATTATATTCGTTTCATTCATATTGGCCCCGGCGTACCTGACCAATCTACATGATGAGCAACGCTCCGCGCAGTACCGTGTTGCCATGTGGGTTGAAGGGGTAGAGATGGTTCAGCAGAACCCTGTTTTTGGTATCGGCAGCGGACGTTTTTTGGAATATACAGCCAGGCTGATTGCACACAATTCGGCAATCGAGATTATGGGTGAGCTGGGCCTTCCAGGCCTGTTTTTCTGGATATCGATGATTTACATGGCATTCAGGGGTATCTACGAGTTTGTAAACAATACGGAAGATCCTGTAGCAAAATCGAACGCGAGCATGCTTGCCATCAGTATTGCCGGTTACCTGGTTAGCTCGATGTTCGTTACCCTGGAATACGAAACGTTCTATTTTCTGCTGGCCCTGGCGGCGGTGGTTGGCCATGCCTCGGGAGTCGAGCTGAAGTTTGAAAAAAAGGATTTTTACAGGGTAGGGACAATTATGGGCGTCTGGTTAGTCACCCTCAAGCTGTTTGTAATGAGTTACGTTTAGCTACGGGTTCCAGCGCAATGAACAAGAAAAAGTTGCTTGCAGATGCTTTATGCCACAGCGGGCTCGTGGGCCTGGCACTGAGGCTGTTGCCCCGCTTCAGAGGCGCTCTGCGAATCCTTGCATACCATCGTATCCTGGATATAGAAGACGAAGACAGCTATCCCTTCGACCCGGAGCTGGTATCTGCATCGACGCGTGAGTTTCGCTGGCAGATGGCTTGGCTGAAGGCCCATTTTAGCCCGATGAGTTTCAGCGCTTTCATGGGAATGCTTGAGCGTGGCGAAGCCGTGCCCTCCAATGCCGTCATTGTGACATTTGACGACGGCTTCGAGGATAACTACAGCAATGCCTACCCGATACTCCGCGACCTGGAGATGCCGGCAACAATATTTCTATCGACGGGTTATATCGGCGGTGCGGATACCTACTGGTTTGAAACCGTGGCCAACTGTATTTACCGTTTAAAAACAGACCGGCTGAGACTGCCCATGCTGAATCTTGAACTTGATGTAAGTGATTCTGTCGCAAGTCGAAGACAGCTGGCGGAAGACGTGGTTGAAGCCATGAAGGTTGTGCCGGAGAAAACCCGTATCGCTGCACTGGAGCATCTGCTGGGTCAGCATCCGAATGCTGGTGAGTTAACCCGGAATCCGCTCAGCCGTCCGATGAGTTGGGAGCAGGTACGGGAGATGAGCGGGAACGGCATGGAGTTTGGCTCGCATACGGTGTCGCACCCGGTTTTGAGCCGTGTCGAGGCCGGGCAACTCGAGTTTGAACTGCATGAATCCCGCAAGACGATAGAGGAGAAAACAGGTCAGCCGGCTGATGTGATCGCCTATCCGGTGGGTGGGCAGACGGAATATAGTGACGCTGTCATGTCGGTAGCCCGTAATGCAGGTTACCGGATGGGTGTAAGTTATATTCCCGGTATCAACCCGCTTGATGCTTTGCGTGAATATGAATTACGAAGAATTCATGTCGAACGTTATACCTCGCGCGGGGAATTTCAGGCAGCACTGCTGTTACCGAAGGTGTTCGGTTAGTGAGTGAGAGAATGGCCGCTGTGTGCGAACAGGAAACGGCAAATAGCCGAATTGTAGAGGACTGTCTGTCCAGCCTGCCGGCCGTGAGCTGGGGCCGGCATGGCTGGCTGTTCCTGCTCCGTCGTCTGCAGGGCCAGCATTGTCTGTTCGTGGGGTGCAACAAGCCCGATACCCTGGAAGCAATAGGCCGGCTATCGGGCAACGAGGTCGAGTTTATTGATGCGGCACCGGGTGCTGATTTACCCGCACTGCTCAGTGCCTATGACGATGGCCAGTTCGACGCGGTGATCGTTGACCTTGTCCATGCACTTCCGGTGCAACTGTTTCGCAGCAAGGCTCATCTCACCAGTTTTATCGAGGGTATTGGCATGCTCGTGGCTGCAGAAGGCTACCTGTATATTGCCATGCAGAATGGCTTGTCACCCAAGCAGTTCCTTAAAAACATACATAAAATCAACAGGATGACTAAATCTGGCTGCTGGGCGGACAGTGGTCTAAAGAGATTGAAAGCGGCCCTCCGTCATGACGGCTTCCAGCAATTCCAGCTGCACCCGTTAACGATTGATGCCGATGTTATCGATGAGGTCTTGCCGGAATCCGGCTACCGGTCATTCAGGAACAGCCTGTTGCGCAGAGAGCGAATCAAGGAACAGCTTTTGGGTGCCAGGGGTATTCGCTGGCTGGCAAGCGGCTACGCAGTCGTTGCTGATCGCCGTGTATCTGATGGTCTGGTAGACAGGTTTATCGATGATTTATGCCGGGCAAATATACTCGATTCTGCAAAAGTGGCTGGGTATGGTTTAAAGCATTATCTTCTACTGAATGGAAAGGCAATCATCTCATTGGGTAGTGTTGACAGCGCTGATAGCGAGATCGTTGTAGTGCTGCCTCTCGATCAGCGCTCGGCCAGGCGCCGCCTGAAGGAACTTGAAATGATCCGGCATCTGCAAACATTGCCGGCCAGGATCTCGAAACGAATACCGTCTGTCTTTGGTCCGAGGGTTGTTGAAGGTTGCCTGTATTTTCCGATCCAGGCAATTCCGGGTATGAGTGTTGAGCTGGTGTTCCCGGGCCTGGAACAGGCAACCCGCAATGCTGCTGAATTTTTGCTTGATTTGAGTTTTGCCTCAAAAAGCCGGGTTGAACTGGATGAAGAAAACTACCAGAAACTTTTTGGAAGGCTGCTTGCCGAGACAAAAGAACGTGCTGACGTACTGGTAGACTTGCTGGATAGAATCGAGGCAGGTATACGCAAACTATTGTCTGGAAAATCACTGGACATGGTATTTATGCACGGTGACTTCAAGATGGAGAATATGATTCTTGATCGTGACTCTCTGGAAATTAACGGTGTCATCGACTGGGAGCTCGCGGACAGGGAAGGGCTGCCACTGCTGGATTTGCTGTATCTCATCACCTACAACAAAATTGTAGTGACCGGGATGAATGAGTTTGCTGTAATCAGGCAGATTCTTCTGGAGGATGGGTTTACGGATGAAGAACAACAGCTTTTGAACCAGTATAGAGAGCAGCTCGATATCGATGGGCCTCTCTATGAAGTATTGCTTGCCATGTTTATTATCCATCATCTCGGTATCAGGTTGACACTTGATTTGAGGCACGCGAACTCGGTAAAGCTTGTAGAACCGATTCTGAGCAAACTTGATTCAAGGTTAACGGACTATCTTTCCTGAGGGCGAATAAAATCCATGTTGCAGACAATCGTTTTTGTACCCCTGTTTCTACTGGTATACCACTACATTTTATATCCAGTGCTGGTGGTTGTTCTGGCGCGGCTGCTGGGTGGTTCACGCAGGGCCCTCCAGTCCGGGGAAGGGGACGACCATGACCTTCCCAGGGTCACCTTTCTGGTGGCCGCTTACAACGAGTCACTGGTTATCGACGAAAAGATACGCAATACCCTTGACCT
>JAFDIX010000292.1 GCA_019307805.1 Deltaproteobacteria bacterium
TTGTCTGGTGTCATTATTTTTTCCGGAATGTTGTTATAGCCCAGCGTTGCTTCAGCATGGACGTTGCTGCTGATGCAGATCAAAGCTGTTATGGACGTCGCAATAAAAAAGATCTTGGCTTTCATGCTACTGATGGTCATCGTATGTCTCCTTCCTCTCAAGAGAATAGTATTTGATTCTCTACACGCACTGTGCGGGCTATTGCAGCAAGCACTATCATAAGCGAACCAAAGAATCAAATAAACCTCTTACGATTCTGTATGTTGGAAAAAGGTGGAATAGATGGGAGGGACGGTTTTTGAAAAGAATAGTGGATGGGCTTAAGCAGGTTCAGCCAACATACAATATCTAGTAGTAGGCCTGTATGGTGCAAAAGTTTCACACACTTCTTACTGTGGAAACTCGTCAAATTTCAATATGATAGCTGATTCGTTTCATAAATCGTAACCTGTTCGACTAAAACTAGGCAGTTAAACAGCAAAACCCTACACTTTCCCTCAAAATAAAAAGGGCACTCAATCATAAACCGATCGAATGCCCTTTTTCTGCTTAGATGCGAAACCGTTGGATCAAGGAAACTCAGAAGGGATTGTACGAGCACCTCATGTGCCGTACCCCTTGCTCTGGCCCAGCCTTTCTTCCATCAGGTCCCTCACAAGCTGAACCCGCTCCGCGCCGTCGGGTTTTTCTTTGATGACCGTCTTTACCTTCTCCGCAAGCTCCCCGTCCCCCATCACGTCGTTGATCCAGCTTTGAAGTGCCTGGAAGTTAATGCGTGGGAACGGATCGCGCAGGAACGTCACCACCTCTTCAAAGCTGTAGAGCGTCATGGCAAGCGGCCCTGTACGCTCACGCAGCCGGTACCCGATGATGCGGTCTTCAAAACCCACTTCATTCACTATTCTGGAGGCCAGTTTCCTGGAAGGTTTCGAAAGTATACTCATGATCATGCCCTCTCCAATTTACCTTTTTTTTCAAGCTCATCTGCCACGTTGACCATGCCCAGTTGCTCCAACGTCTTCCTCTGTGGCCAGCCCGTGGCCGTATCCCACCCAACACCGGCAGTATGTGCACAGGATCAGGAAACTTGGGCGTGAGCGGAACCTTGTATATGTACTCCGCAAACTGCACCATGTCCCTGTGTCGCCCCTGAAGAGTCCAGATGGCATTGTCTAGGTTCCATATCTTCCTGCCTACCTCAATGCCGTCCACAAAGCTGTAGTCCGCCCCTGTAACGGCATTGAAGAACCTCTGCTCTCCTTCACCCGAGAGCCCGCGATTGTTCTTGGCGGCGGTGTTGAGGATGTTGGGGAAAAGCAGGTCACAGTAAAGGGCGGATTGTTTCCAGAATCTCGAGTAGTACCGATGCCACGCCACAAGCTTTGCGGCACGTTCAGAGTACATGTTGTCCGTGCCGAAATCGATCAGGCGGGGATCTCCGTCAAAGGGCATGAGTTTTTCCGAGAATATCCGTGTCAACTCCTCCGCGCTCACCGGTGGTTCGATTCCCTGGGCAATGGCGGCGCTCGGCAGCCAGAACAGGATGTTGAAGGCGTGCTCGTTTATGTCCCTGTCCCCCAGGATGGAACCGTACCCCCATTCAAACTCGGCCCGTGGATCGTAATGAACCGGAAGGCCCCAGTGTGGATAGGCAAGCAGCCCGGTACCCAGATCCTCTTCAAGCCTGCCCCACCGCTCGGCAGCCCTCACAAAGCCCTCGGCCATGTCATCACCGATTCCCTTCCGGGAAATGATCATCTTCAGGAACTTCTCGGCAAATTCCACGGTCCCGTACTTGTCAAAGGGAAGGTCGCAGTCTATGGATTTGCCGGGACCCAGGACCCCCATTTTACTCAGATCCCGTATGTAGGGGAGCCCCCTGAGGAGTTCGCACGCATTCACACCGTACCTCTGGGACAGGTCGGCTGCAGTAAACACCGACCCGCCCTGTTTCCCCTTGTGGTATTCAATATCGGCCAGCACATACCACATGGATTCCGCGCAGGCTGATTCGTTGCCCACCCCGTTCCCATACCGCGACCTGCACCCCGCGGGGCATCCCGTGCACGCCTGGGGCCTCGCATCCTGCGGGTTCTGCCAGAACACGATGGGCACGGGTGGGGAACCGACTCCCGCAGTAAGCCGCCCCACGCCCCCCATCTTCTGCTCTTCCAGGGTGCTCAAATCCATTGTGTAGTGGTTCTTCAGCCACAGCCTGGCTTCCATAAGGGCCTT
Organism: Deltaproteobacteria bacterium; assembly: GCA_019307805.1. Classification (GTDB taxonomy): domain Bacteria; phylum Desulfobacterota; class DSM-4660; order Desulfatiglandales; family HGW-15; genus JAFDIX01. Next base: position 2,236 of record JAFDIX010000292.1, read on the forward strand.
GGGGTCGGCCACCTCCACGTTTCCCACACCCAGCACGCTGATGGCCTTGAGGTTCTTGGAGCCGAACACAGCCCCGAACCCCCCCTGCCCTGCTGCGTTTCCTGCATCGTGGACAAGGCACGCCACCCTGCACAGGTTCTCACCCGCAGGGCCGATGGCGAGCACCGCAGGACGCTGGGTGGTCCTCTCCCCGTTTTTGCGCTCAGGCAGTTCAAGCCAGTCGCCGCGGGCGCCTGCTTCCTCCCATATCTGCTGCTGGGTCTGCCACGTATCCTGACCCCACAGGGTTCGGGCATCCTTTATTTTCACCTCTTCATTCCGGATATCCAGCCACACGGGCGATGGGGCCTTGCCTTCTATGGCGATCCCGTCCCAGCCCGCATACTTGAGCATGGGGCCGAAGCGTCCGCCAAAGTTGCTTCTGGTAAACCACTCCACAGGATAGGATTGCACGCCGATCCCTTGCACCTCCACCCTCGCCGATGCGCCGGGCACCAGGGTGCCGGTGAGGGGTGAAGTCATGATGGTCACTACGTTTCTCGGGTCGAACCCGCTGATGTTCTTATCCTGCGCAAGGTCAAAAAAGAGCGCGGAGCCAATGCCGTGCCCGCCTCCCCATTTCTCGTAGCGACTTGTTTCTATGGACGAAACGTCTCCCTTCGTAAGATTCACCCGAAGGATCTTGCCCGCGTATCCTTTCATGTCATCAGCCTCCCCGTGAAGTGTTCATTTAATGAACATCTTACGTTTGTTACTTAGTGGTGTACCCAAGGGCCTTCCACCCCGCTCCCCGCAGGTTCACCTCATATCCCGCATCGCCCTCCTGCGCCGGCAGCTCCTTGGTGAAGGAGATAGCCCCAACAGGACATAGCTCCACGCAGGCCTGTTTTCCGTCCGGCCCGCCTTTTTCCTGCCAAAAAGGGGCCTCTGCACAAAGATCGCACTTCTGGGCATGGCCCTCCACATGATTGAACTGCACCCGCGCAGGGGTGAAAGGACAGGCTTCTATGCAGGCCATGCAGGCAATGCATTTTTCCTCGTCCACCGTCCTCACGTTGCCGTTTTCCCCATCCACATGGAGGGCCTTTGGTTCACACGCCTCAATGCATGCGGGCTCCAGGCACTGTCTGCACTGGGCAAGGGTGATATCATGGGGAAACTTTTCAAACGGGTTCTGTATCACCTGAATCCTCGCAAGCGATTGGTTTTCCACTCCCTCGTGCACAAGGGAGCATGCAAGCATGCATGTCACGCACCCTTGGCACTTCTTGGTGTCCACCAGTAAATATCCACCCGAGGCAGGGATGGCGGCCACCGCCTCATCCAGCCAGACGAACCGGGGTATCACCCCCGCCACGCCCACACCCACGGCCGTGCCTCCTGCAAGTTTCAGGAAGTTTCTCCGGGAAATTCCAGCATTCCCCTGACCCTGTGCCTGTTTCCCTTTATCACTCACAATAAAACACCTCCTTGTACTGGTATGTGTGCACCGCTTGGAGAAGCGGTATGTGGGGGCCATTATTGTATTGATTTTCTTTTTTTGTCAAGTTTTCTTAATCCGAATTATGCGGCACTTTTTCCAAAAAGCTGTTCTGCCTGCCCGTTTGCCAATTTTTTATCAACTTTCCTCTGTTCAAAGTAGAAAATTGGTTTGGAAAAGCCCAAAACACCGTCAGACCTTTCCAAAACCTGCTTGAATCCCTTTTTGTCGTGCATTTTGAAAATACCACTCCTGCCAGATCTTTCCAAGCCATATCTCAGTGCACGCCACCTCAGTACTGCCAGCCAAGCACAGCTCGATAATGGTGCCCCAATGGAAAAGCTGAAGGACACGTTCAAAGTCACAAAATCTAAGTAGTGAATAGTTGGCCCCTCTTTTGGACAACACCACAACATGTTGCGATGGGTCCCTATGCTTGAAAAGTGTTGACTTTTTACTGTGGAAACTTATCAGATTTCAATACGATAGCTGATTGCATTCGCGAAGCAAAACCATATCTGCCTGGGTCAAGCAGGGTATTGACAGTATTTCTGTAAAGCTCATCTTATTGCGTTATTTGCCAGATCCCGCATAATTTCCATTTCCAAGTATTGATGTAAAAAAAGGTCTTCGTAATCTATAAATTATGTGCATTAAAGAACATGAAGGACAAATCGAAAATAATCAAATTTCCTGGTAGTCCTACTGAGATGAGCACATCATACTACGAAGATGCGTTCCTCGATTTTGAATTTGGAGAGCCATATCAGGAATTTCTTGATGAGGAGGACTATCCTGGCCTGGTCCGATATTGCAAACAGCAGGCAGAGCAAAGGCCGACTGACCTATATGCACAATACAACTTGGGTGACGCTTATGTCCTGAATGGTGAATACGAGAAAGCAATTCAGTCTATGTCCGAACATCACAGGAGGCATCCGTGGAACCAGGATTACCAGCATGTAATTCTTAGGGCCCTTTTCGCCTTGGGCAAAACAGAGGATGATTTTGATTGGACAGAGAAACCTGTCGTTTTGAGGATGTCTGACAGTATTGTCGATACCTGTTATGAAATGTTGAAACGCAAGCGAAAACCTCGCTCACCTATTGAATTGCACACACAGTTAATCTTACAAGGATACTTGCTATTCACAGAGGATGATCTACTTAAGGCACTGGTGAATGACGGAAGGTTTAGCGTCGATAATGCTGACAGCGCAATTTGGGCTGAGGTCAGGATAGCACGCAAAAAGCGGAAATAATTTCGAGTACAATTAAAAGAATACCTGCCATGGCACAAGGACCGCTCGCACCTGGTGGCTTGTGAGTCGCGCGTTCGAAACTCATTAGAATCCAATATGATAGCGGATTAGTTTTGCCTATCAAAACCTAGGATGCAGTCTTTCTTGGCACCTGATTAGTTCTGGATGGCAGTAATCAACACTTTTGGGCAGAAAGATCCTATACAATATATTGATGTTCGCTAACGAAAAAGGCGGAGCCTATTCTGCCCCTGCCTTTCGACGCTTTGAAGTGTTGATTACTAACGTTAAAATCACCTCCCAACTTTGATGTTTCGGGGCGCACATAGCGGAGGTCGAAAGGAAATCCAACTTAAGTTGGCATATCATGGCAAAATCACGAATTAAGTCTTCGCGATATCACTAGCCATTCTCTTCGCCGTGTCTTTCGCTTTGTCAAGGACCGAATCGGGTTCGGTATACCAGCCTGGAACAACGTACTTGCCAACAACAATGGCTTTTGCGTAGTCATTCAACCTGTTAAAGCACTCTTGGATGAGGTCTGCGTTATTCTCGACCGGCCCATCACAGGTCACCAGAAGCGCTGTGCGTTTCCCCTCAACCACCGACTTGTAATCCGGTGTGTCGTAACCAGTTGCGAGGCAAAGGTGCCTATCGATAAGAGCTTTCATCTGCGAAGAGAACCCCCAACAATACAGAGGTGTAGCA
>JAFDIX010000293.1 GCA_019307805.1 Deltaproteobacteria bacterium
CAACTCCTTGACATTCTCAAAATGATGGATGAAGAAAATTCAACAATAGCTTTTACAAGAAACGGGGAGCCCGTGGGTGTCATGATGACTCCAAGACGTTACGAGGCGCTTCTTGAAACCATTGAAATCCTTGCCGATAAGGACACCATGACTGCTCTTGAAGCATCTGAGAAGGATTTCAGGCACGGCAGGGTTTACACCGACAAAGCGGAATGGAAATCCTACCTTTTGAAAGGGCCCACCCCTCACCGACTCTATAGGTTACGGTCCGGGATAAGGTGTGCCAACGCAACTAATTGGTTTTATGACCTTTAGCGGCAACTTGTTGCTTATTACAAAGTCTCCGTCGCCCTGATCGACCCAGACAGAGACTTGGTACTTGAGAAAAAACTGCCCTGCTACGCTTGGATCGAACTTCGAACAAGGTTTGTCTTTCACCTTGAACTCGATCATGGTGTTGGACCAGCTCTTCACCTTGGGACAACCCGGAGTGTAGATATAGTCACCCACCTTCACATAGCTGTTCTGTTGTGTGGGACCAAAATTTTCACCCTTGATTTTCACCTTTGAAAGAGGCTCGCACAGGTTCGGCCTGATGATCCTTATATAAGGATCATTTGTCAGGGTGAAAACCACACCGGGTTTGCTTGAGTCTACATTCAGGATGGTATCGATATTCGGGTTAAACGTGCCGCTGCTATCGGCATCGTAGAAAGTAACGTACCTGAGATAGATCTCCCAAACACCGAGGCCGAGGCCGTCACAGAAGTTGATATTCGGCTCATCGCCGTCCTGGTAGTAGTTTCGGTTTTCCTGATCGCCCTGCTCGTCTTCGTAGAAGTTCTTAAATTTCACCTTCATCGTGTCATTCCCGGTAGGTGCACCCGTATCGGAGCCCCAATCCAAGACAGTAGAAGAGGTAAAATGACCCTGCGAGGAGACGAAGTCTATGACCCGGAAAAGCCCATCATCACCACCGTCGGGAAAGTTCGTCTGGGTGGTCGGCCAGGTGGCATCGTCGTTTCTGAGCTTGATCTGGGTCAGACAGGGACCCCTATCACCGGTCACAATATAGGGCGTAGAGCAGTCAATGATGATGAACTTGGGTTTGTTGCTGCTCTCCGTAGGCTCGATTGTCCCGTTCAGGTTGAAATCGAGGGCAACTCTTACCTTGTAGTTTCCTACATCATCGATTGATTCGGGAACCCTTACAACGATCTTGGTATCTGTCCAGGACTGGACATACATGTCTGTCCAGGTGGTACCACCGTCAGGAGACATTTGGACATAGCTCCGGCCGTCAAGCCATTCTTCGCCGAAACAAGCCCCGTGAATCTCAAAGAGAGACGAGGGACAACCGGCATTGGGGTAGAGCCCCACACCGCTTGTGCTGATGGTCGGCGTACAGCTTGTGTCCAGAAGCTCGCCGTAGGGGATGTTGTCTCCGTGGCAGGAATCGCATACATTTGTATCGTCAAGCGATTGGCCGGGATCGGAGCCGAACAACTGATAATTGCCGCCGTTAAAGGCAGTCTCGTTGTGGCACTCCGTGCACTCGGTAATCCCCACAGTCCAATCCCGTTCCTGCTCACAGCTGTCAAGATGGATGCCATGGCTGCTATCGCAGCCAGTTGCCGTTGGGAGGAAATCGTTTTCGTGAGGATGACATATTCTGCAATCTTTACCGTCGAAATGATCTACACCGTCGCCGTCATTACAATGAAATAAGGTAAGCGTGTGGCAAACTTCGCACACACCGTCGTATGTAGTATCGCCGTCGGCAAACGACTGCCAATCTTCATAAGCGGTAAACCATACCTCTTTAGGACCGCTGTTGGGGGTAGCGATTGTCTCAAGGATTTCAGATAGATTGCGGGTTGGCTGGGAGTCGTGACACACTGAGCAGTCAAAGCCTTGATGATTGGCACTGACGTTACCCGTTAAAGCAAGTATAATAATACATGCAATAATGAGCGTCATGGTTATCCGTTGCATAATTCTATCCCTCAATCTTGATATAGTTTCTCCTCCAATTCTTGTCCGGTTTGCTATATTAGGGTACGATGTTGAACTTCTTTTTGGCGAAAGAGACCCCCATTACATTCCAGGTGTCTGTACTCTCATCATATTCCTTGAGTTTCATCTTGAACACGACTTTGGCCTTGTAACCTGGGGTCGCATCGCCCGGAATCTGGCTGTCCCAAGTAGGCATCTTGATGTCTCCCTCGTAGAGCTTCTTGTTCTTCTGCTCAGGGAAAACGACTTTCCATTCAGGATTCACACCAACGGGCTTGTACAAACTCACTGCCTTTCCCGTAACCACCACCTTATACCATTTGCCGGGGATCCCATTTACGGTGAATTTCAACTTGTACCTGACATTAGTCCCAGGGCTGACCTCATCTGTCACAAGGCTATGATCAAGGTCCTTTAGGATTATTCTCTTGACTATAAGTCCTGGCAGTGTATTCACTGCTGCTTCTAGATTTACCCTAGGCGTTGAAATGGCAACCTTTCCATCCGCAATCCAGTCACCTGTGTTGGTAAGTTTTGATCTCACTTCCGCCGGCGTTAAGAAGGTGCCGGTCGTGGCTTTTGCCGCGCTCTGAAGACAGGCGGCTGCCCCTGCGGTATAAGGGCAGGCGGCAGAAGTACCGCCGAAGGAGCTATAGTACTCCCCAATCGAATAACCGCTTGGACCGGTAAGGTCGGTGGTATGAGTTCGATTGGAAGGGGCAAGTAAATCCAAGAACGAAGCAGTGTTAGAATATGATGCTACAATATCTGCTGCTGTTGAATCCATGGCGTAATAGCCCGTTTCACAGCCACCTGTTTGATACTTTGTTGCACACGAGTCTGATGAGATGCATGGGTAATATGTTCCAAAGTTTGTATCATAAACAGCACCCACTGAAATAACGTCGGAAATACAGGCGGGCCAGGCGATGGCTTCACAGTACCCATCATTACCAGAAGAGGCAAAAAGGCTCATACCGGCTGCAATGGCATTGGCAGCCGCGTCGGTCATGGCGGGTGATGCAGTGTCACATGTCGCCTGGTATTGTCCGCCCCCGAAACTGGTGCTGATGATCAGTATTGGGTGGGATGGGTCGTCGTTCTGATGGGTTATGCACCACTCCCAAGCTTCGATCATATCCGAACCATAGGCCGATCCACTATCGCCAATGGAGATCTTTAAGGCGTACAGTTTACCGTTGGGAGCCACTCCACCGATATAACTGCCTACGGTGCCGATGTCTCCAGCTGCGATACCTGTGCAAACGGTTCCATGCCCATTAGTGTCCATAGGATCATTGTCATCGTCACCAGTATCATAACCACCAATCACCTTTTCATTGGGAAACTCGCTCCCTCCCAACTTAGGGTGCGTGTAATCAATGCCGGTATCACAAATGGCTATGGCTACACCGGCTCCATCGTAAGTGTTTCTTACCGAGGAAGCGTTTATCAATGGTATTCCCTGCGCTAGGTGAGCTTCGAGGAGCTCATCCTTCTCGATTGAAACTACTTCTTCGATTTCTGCCAGCTCGTTGAGTCCTTTAAGGGTTATTTCTGCGGAAAAACCAAAGGTGTAAATAAATCTATTTGTGATTCGAAGCTTGCTGGAGTCCATTCGACTAATGACCCTATTTTGGACTGCATTTACTGTCTCACGGAATTTCCTTCTAAGTTCGTCGTCCTTAAAACTTCTAGGTTGATCAAAAGTCACAGGTTTTGACAGGTTGATTATTACCCTTGTAGTGGATTTGCCGTTCATAAAATCTCTCAACAGGATTTCAGGACGTTCTATTTTTGAACTCACAAAAAGCGTCTCAATAGTCTGCGCAGATCCGTCCTGTGCGAAACATGACGCAGCACACGATGTAATGACAGTCGCAATAAGCAACGTATTAGACAATGTTTTGTTCATGCCACCTTTCGACCTGTGGAAGATGAAAGCCATAGGACCTACTGGAAGGAATTTCTTAGCTCCATCGTTTCCCGCAAGTATGTGTATTGGAATTTTGGAGGACAAAGGGGCCCCACAGCATATATGGTAATTATTCTATCTTCTATCATCTTAGCTGGGGTCCGTCAATGGGAGGAATCCCCCATTTGGTGGTGGAAAATTCCTAATTTTCAGTGACGCTGCTTCGGTCCAGAGGATAAGCTGTGGGACACACTACATGTTGGGTTGTCAATTGTGATCGCAGATTGTGTATGCCAACATCCTCACTGCAAAGATTCAATAGATATAGGGATCGATAATCTAGGCGGGTTTTGTTTTGTAAGTTCTCGGGCAATATCTTTGATTTCGACCCAAACGAGAAAACGAGATCACTTGCAGGTATGTTTAGCTTCAAGGGGATTGGCCAGGCCACAACATATGGACATGAACGAGGCAGAGCCGTTGTCGACCCTGCCTCGCTAACCAAAGGATGTGTGGTTGGGTTAAGGCCCTGTCACGGTAATCTGAGATGTCGTCTTTTCTTTATCCAGAAGCTCACCTGATAACTTTAGTTTAAGCTTGTATACAACTGTTTTTGTTTTACCTGCGGCCGTGTTAGGAACCTTAATCCTTTTTCCCTGATTCCTGTCCTTAATCAGGAGATAGTCCACCCCAGGATACTGCAAGGCCTTCTTCTCGTAGGTCCTTCCAAAGACCTTTATGAATGCTTTGACCTTGTACTGAGTGTCTGGGTCTCCCTCAACATCATATAGAATGTGAAACTGAATGGGCTCTTTTGGGTCAAACACCGTTTGAGGCTGACCACTATCATTACACGTGTATGCATCTTTGATCACAACCGCAGGCAATTGTGCTCCGGA
>JAFDIX010000294.1:0-4963 GCA_019307805.1 Deltaproteobacteria bacterium
CCTCGTTCTTCTCGATGTGGTACTGCTGATACAGAAGGGCAAACCCGATAATGGGTAGAATGATATCTCTTTTCTTTAGGGGCCTGGGCTTTTTTGCAAGGGATATTAAGGAGAAAAGCAACCCAATGACCAGACAAGTGAGTGTGAAATCACTGAGAACGAACTTGATTGTCTCTTCCATCACTGGAAAACTCCTGCGGATGAAAATATTACGATATGCCTTTAAAAAACATATTCCCGAAAGGGTGACACGAACCGGCATAGGGCCATCAGTCTTTTCGGATGGCGCTCAGTATATAGTTTAAAATCATTAATGTAGGCATCCCACAGAGTACAACTGCAAGCAAAGGGGCAAAACACCAGTACCATGTGACACCCGGCGGCAGTGATTAAAAAGAATATATAGGCGACAAAGTGCATATGTGGGGTTTGCTCTTTAACTACCTGGTACTGTGCCCATGGAATCCTCTAGGATTTCATCCAGCCGGAAGAATTGAAGTGGTTGGACACGGAGCCACCCGGGGGCACGAGTTGATCGAAAGAATTCAGATCCTCTTCATCCAGGGCAATATCGGCTGCGGGCAGAAGGTCTACCAACTGTTCCAGAGTCCGCGGGCCCAGGATAGCAGAAGTGATTCCAGACTGGTGAAGCAGCCATGCCACGGACAGACATGCAGTGCCGATCCCTTTTTTCGCTGCCAGACCTGACAGCTTTGCTGCCACCTCAACCCCTTCCCGGGTAATACGCTCTGCATAAAGCGGTTTCAGCGTTCCCCGGCTGCCCGGGGGCAGGTTGGCATGATCATCGTACCGACCCGAGAGCACGCCCTGGGCCAGAGGCGACCAGGCCAGGATACCCATATCATATTCCCGACACATGGGGACGATTTCGTTCTCGATTCGGCGGTCCAGGAGGTTGTAGGGGGGCTCTTCGCAGGTGAACTTGGGGTAGCCGTATCGGTCCGCTATGTGAAGGGCCTCCACGGTGCGCCATGCGGGGTGGGTCGAGCATGCCACGTGGCGTACCAGTCCCTGATTTACGAGATAATCCAGGGCTGCTAGGGTTTCCTCCTGGGGGACCTCCCAGTCGGTCCTGTGCAGGAAATAGATATCGATGTAATCGGTTTGCAACCGTTTCAGACTGGCGTGACATGCCTTGATGACATGATGGCGGCCGTTTCCCCTGTCGTTGGGCCCCGGGCCGGTGGGGAAATGGACCTTGGAGGCCACCAGAACCTTTTCTCTCTTACCATCCCTTTTCAGGGCGCGACCCAGTATTTCCTCACTTTTCCCCTGGGCATAGGTTCCGGCACAATCCATCAGGTTGATCCCTGCCTCAATGGCCCTGTCAATAATGTGAAAGGCATCCTCTTCTTTGGTGGGATTGCCGAAGTTCATTGTTCCCAATGCCAGCTCCGAGACCTTTAGTCCCGATCTGCCAAGTCGCCTGTATTCCATGTCAGCCTCCCTCCTCCTTTAGAGATTCTCTGCTGCTGGGTGAGACAGATATCTCCTCCGGGGTTTGCCCTGCCAAACGGCAGGCGAGAATGGTCCCGGAGCTGTCCTGCAGGTGCTCTATGATATTCCTGCTCAGCATTTGTCCCATGCTGGTTTCTTCATCAACGACCAGATCGGCCCCTGCACTTTTCAGGTCATCCAGATAGCGATTGTACCGGCAGCGCGCCACGATGGTCAATTGCGGCCTTAGACGCCGAATCATTTGAATGACGCGCATAGACGTGTGGGGGTCGGGCACAGTGACCACAGCCATGCAGACATCCGAAATGCCTGCATGCCTTAAGATTTCTTCCCGGTCGGCATCCCCCAAATGGATCTGGAGTCCCATCTCCCTTGCGAATTCGCGGCTTTTGGGGTTGATGTCGATAAGCACAGGCTTCAATTTTCTATCCAGCAGGGTGTGGACTACCTCGCGACCGGCAGGGCCCAGTCCCACAACCAGAACAATGTTGGCAAGACCCATGTCTGCAAGATCGCGCTCACTTTGGGGCGCTGGGATACCTCTTGAAAACAGAGCGGTTAAACGATAGGCCAGAGGGGCTGCGACTGCTATCATGTAAGGGGTGGCAAGCATAAGGACAATAATCACGGATATGACCAGATCTGCGGTATCACTTTCCAGGAGACCACCCTGGCGGGCCGTGGCTGCCAGCACAAAGGAGAACTCTCCGATCTGACCCAGTGTGATCCCTGTGGCAATCGCCTGGCGGTTATCCAGGCCAAACACGCGGCCCACCCCGTAGATAATCACCGCTTTCAGGATAAAAATAAGGGCTACAGCTAACAGGATCCAGTGCAGGTGGAAGAGAAACCACAGGGGTTTTGCCAACATGCCTACGGAAGCGAAGAACAAGGTCACCATGATGATGCGCACCGGCCCTATGTCCGCCCGTATTTGTGTTGCAAAGGGTGATTCCCCCAGGAGAAGCCCGGCCACAAAGGCCCCCAGGGCTGGTGAAATTTGCACTGCGTGGGCTGACCAGGCAGCGCCCAGTCCTACGGCAACGGCCAGCAGGACGGTCAGTTCACGATTGGCAAAGAATGCCTTTTCAGAGAGGAGAACGGGTGCGATACGGTACAGTAAAAGATAGAAAACGGCTGTCAAGCCGATAATCGACAGGAGGATCCGCAACATATGCAGAAGGGCATTGGTATCCGCGGCAGCGGAGGTAAAAAGGCTGACCATAATGACCAGAGGGACAATGGCAATGTCCTGCAGGAGAAGAATCCCCAGGCAGGCACGGCCCCGCACCGAATCAATCTCCGCACGATCTACCAGCAGACGCAGGACCAGGGTGGTGGAACTCAAGGCCACAATGGCACCCAGTGTCAGGGCCTTGGGGAGGCCCACCTGGGAAAACATGATCAGGGTGACGAGCAACAGGGTCGTGATAACCTGAAGGGTCCCCCCACCAAAGGCCATGCGCCCGATTTTGCGCAGTTGCTGGAAAGAGAATTCCAGCCCGATGGAAAACAACAGGAGCGATACCCCCAGTTCAGCGGCCTGGTTGACTGCCGACGCGTTAAAAAGCAGCGGGCCAACAATGACTCCTGCAAGGATATAGCCCAGAATGGGGCTCTGTCGGAAACGCTGGGCCAGGGCACCCAGCAGAAAAGCCCCACCCAGGAGCAACACGAGTTCCATTAAAAAGTACCAAATATCCATATTGTTTTCCCTTATCCGTGGCCAGGGCAATTGGGTAAACAGAGGTAAAGGAGACCGGTCCTTTTACTTCCGGAAGCTTCATTTGGCAACATTATACAGGAGTTTTAAGACCTGGGGACTTTGGGAAGCTCACTTTCATTCAGTAAACGGAAATCCGACAATGTAACGTTTGCAGAATACCCAACCCCTTTGCGCTGATACACGATGAGCAGCGTGTCCTCATCAATGAGCCGCTGTCCGATAAAGACGTCGATACCATTCAGGATTTCTTTATATCCCTTTCCACTCGGGCGTGATAGGCCAATGTCCTGCAGGTCGTCATTTGTGAGACGCTTATCTCCGTTGGTGTCACGCTTCACTACCCTGTAGAGGATTGCCCGAATCTTTCTTTTTTCAGTGCGATACTCCTGCTCCGACAACATGGAAATATCCGCTATCAAATATTGATTGGTATCGAACAGCCAATGCTTCTTGTTGTTTTGGGAGTTGATAAATAGATAGTTTCGCGCAGAAGAGCTTGATTTGCTGTAGTAGGATTGGGCGTACCTTTGGTCCGAGTACAGGGGAATCATGACATAGGGTCCGCCTTCAATGGGGGACATATTGCCCAGTTGCCATTTTTCCTCTATGGGAGCATCACCCTGAACATTGACGATGTTTCGTGTGCCCCTTTCCCTGGTGATATTCCGGATAAAACTATAACCGCCGATAACCAAAGCAAAAATGCTCAACACACCGGCAACCATCAGGATGATGCCATTAAAACGCCACACAAATCTGAAAAACCTGTTTTCATTCATAGGGACCTGCCGCAGCGAACCGGGTGTTGTTTTAGGCGGATGACAAGAAGGGTAGTCCTTCAATAAACTTTTTAATCCAGGGATGCGGCCATTGGCAAAGTGTTTTATCAGAAATTATAACGGACTCCTAATTCTATGAAACTCGAACTGATGCCTTCGATATTGTGCTCAGGAAAGGTGCCCCCGGGATTGTCGCGTTTTGTGTCGTTGGTGCCGTAATATCTGTAGAGAAGTTCCAGCTGCCAGGCGGGGTGGAAGGCCCAGGCAACACCGGTCATAAACTGATAGGCCAGAGGATAATCGGTGTTTTTCGTGGAAACCAGGTTGCCGGTCCCAGGGTGTTTAAATGTCAAGTCAAGTTTGCTTCTGGCCAAGCCAAACCCACCACCGATGAATGGCGTGAAAGAGGTTGTATTATTCCAATCTGCGTAGGCATTGAGCATGCCGTTAAACTGCTTATGGCTCCCATTCGAATTGATTACCGTTCCTCTTCCCTTCAGGATGAGTTGTTCCACTTCCATATCCACGTAACCCAATTCGAATTCAACCCTCAACCATTTGAAAAATCGATGCCCGTACGCAAAGTTGATTCCATATTCGGAACCTGTTATGAGATCTGCACCCACCCGTGAACCGGCATTTTGGCGGATATCATCCGCCCGCCCGGGACCGCCACGGAGAACGAGGTAGTTCAGTAACGGGTTCTCATCAGATTTTGCTTCAGCCAGTGCCACATTGATATCGGCCATAAGCAGCATCAGGATGCAGAGGTTGGCGGTCAGGAAGCCCTTTACCCATCGCATGGTTTTTGCCGGGTTTTTCATGGAAATTCTCCTTTAAAATAATGTGTTGTCCAGGAGTGAAATCCTCTGCCCCTTTACATCAGGAATCAAGGGCGTTTCATATTCCCCACCTTAACGTAAACTATGGGCAAAATCAAACTTAGCCCAAATTCTGGAAACTAACGGGAGGTCTCGGG
>JAFDIX010000294.1:4989-6431 GCA_019307805.1 Deltaproteobacteria bacterium
CGGGCCTGTTCCAATGCAACCCAATGGCAAAGACCAGTCCATTGGCCAAAACACCCACAATCAGGCCCTCCACTCCGCCTGGTGCATGCAAAAGGTAGTTCCAGACAGCCATGACGAGGAGACCTGCCCCGCATCCCCACAGAAAAACACGGGTGCCGGCCCTGATTCCGAAAAAAGCAGCGGCCAGAGGGATAACGATCACCGGTGCCCAAAAATGGTAGGCGTAGATCAGAATATCCAGGATGCTTTTTATCTTGAGGGCAAAGATGATGGCCAGCGCACCCACCAGTAACGTCGTGCATTTGGCCAGTATTAATGCTTGATGGTCACCCAAGGGCTTTTTTCTCAGGGGCTGCACCACATCATTACTAAAGGCAACGGCCGCTCCGTTTAAGAAGGAATCGGCAGAAGACATGACCACGGCAATGATACCCGCCACGACGATTCCCTTGAGACCCAGGGGCAGGACCTGTTTTATGACATAGGGGAGGGCCAGGTTGGGGTCCAATCCGGGCTTTAGAGTCAGGGCCACAAGCCCGATACCACCGGTCACCGCGAAAAAGGGGATGGAGAAGAGGCCGCTGTAAAGCGTTCCCCTCGCAGTATGCCCCGCATCTCTTCCTATCAGAAGCCTTTGCACATAGGGTGGCACAAGGGTCTCTCCGAGAACAAAAGTGAGGAAAAGGGAAACAAACGCCCAGGCCCCTTTAGGCCCCAAAAAAGATAAATGAACGGGCGGTACCGCCGCCTGGATGGCCTCCAGTCCCCCTGCCTTTTCAATTCCCAGGATAAGCGTGAGGGGAATGCCCACGGCCAGAACGACGAATTGCAGCAGGTCTGTGAAGACGACCGCCTTCATGCCCCCCACGGTTGCATACAAAAGCACTATCCCAAAACCCAAAATGACGCCCCAGGAACGGGGAATCCCCAGAAAGAGCTCAAAAATATAGCCTGTGGCGCCCACCTGCGCCCCCACGATGCCCGCACAGAGCAGGACAGCGAAGCACCCGGTGACCAGTTTTGCGGTTTTCCCGTAGGCATGCTCCATGATGTCGCCTACGGAGATAGCCTCTGAAAAAGCGCCCATGCGCGGCGCAATGAAGGCGGCCACCAGGATTTCCTTGAGACTGAAGCCCCAAAGGGCGAAGATGTTGACGATCCCCCAGGTGAATACCTTTTCGGCATTTCCCATGGTAAAACCGCCACCGATAGTGGGAAAGGTTCCGGATGCCGCGACCGGCCAGAAGGCCGATGGTAAGTACCAAAGCCAGATAGATCAGTACGATGACGTTGTCAATGTTGAGCACGGGTTCCTCCGGCTAGGCAGCGTTTCACTTCTGTTGTCTCTGATTGGTCTTGCGAAGGCGCTGCGCCTCCATACTGGCGAATCCATCCATCAATACATACCCGATGCGGGGGTGGGCATCCATTACTTTTCGAAG
>JAFDIX010000295.1 GCA_019307805.1 Deltaproteobacteria bacterium
AGAAGCATGATACCCATTTCATGCACTTCGCCTCCTTTCCTTTTGACGGCAAAGGCATGCCCGAATTCATGAAAGGCCTTTAAAACAGGAAAGGTGATCCAGAGGATAACCAGGTTTTTGGGCGCCAGAATGCGGTCCGTGATGTTTTCAGTCAGCTCCGGCCAATGAACGCCGGCAAGGAAAACCCCAAACCCGACAAAAACAAGCCACAGAAGGGCACCGAACCAGCTGAAAAAGGGTTTTGCAATCCATTGAAAGCGATTGAGAAACCTTTCCGGGTCAATAAGAGGAAAGCGCATGAAAAGGGGACTGCGCAGAACCTGCTTCAACTTGGCATGGCGCTGTTTGTCATGCCGTATCAGCAGTTCAGAAGTATCGGGCATGACATCCACCTGGAGGGCATCAACGGCATGCAGCTGGCTGAGGAGACGAACCACCTCTTCCTGGGTCGGGGCCTCGTCTTCGAGTCGGGATCGCACAACGTCCCATATCTCCGCCACGGTGTGCTTCCCATCCATGAGGCCGATGATTTGGTAGGCAGAGGGTGTGAATCGCTGGAATCTGCCCGAGGAGTGGTCTTGCAGAACATACCAGAGCTGTCCACGATAATGGTGCCTGTGAATCTCTACATGGCTGCGCAGGCGGGGTTTCAAATCCGCCACCCGGTACCAGGAAGAACTGTAAAGGGAGTCCGTCACGAGAAATCCTTTGTTTGACTTGCCTATTGATCATTTATAAACGGAAAATTATCCCAAACGCTGAATCGAATTTTAACGGCAGGATGTAAGACCGTAAGCGTTTCCAGTAATCAATCTTCAATAGTCAATCATCAATCCTAAGGCCGCCATCTCCATATCTGAAGACGGAACCAGTCTATCATCTGGTGGGTCCAGACCCAGATCAGTTTGCGACGGTCGATACTGATCTTTCCCACCCCTTCCATACCGGGACGAAGTCTTTCTGATGCGCCCAGCATGCGGCCTTCAACACGAAAGGTGTTCCTGCCTTCCTTGGCGGTCGAAACCGGGGTAATCTTCGACACGACAAAGGGAAATGCAGCACCCGGTAGAGAAGGCAACAGGAGTTCGCTCTGCTGCCCTACTGCGATCTCCGAGATATCCTGTTCGTCCACCTCTGAGATCACGCGGTACTCATCGAGAGGGGCCACTTCAAAGAGCACCTGACCCCGCTCCACGGGTGCTCCAAGGGATTGACTCAGGTCCCCGCTCATGACAACCCCCTTGAAGGGGGCCAGGACTGTTGTCCGGGCGAGTTGTTCTTCCAGCAGGGCAATTTGGGCATCCGCCTGGCCGATCTTGGCCTTGATGATCCGGTATTGTGACCGGTCATGCTTTGCCATGGCCTCATGATATTGCCTCGTGAGCTGCTCTCTTTCCGTCAGCCATTTGAGCCGTTCCAGCTTCAGGTCCCTGTCTTCAAGAAGACAGAGCAGGTCCCCCTTTTTGACAATGTCCCCCGGACGCACCTTCGCTTCCTTGACGTAACTGTTGAATGGGGCTGCGACTACCCGTTGGACAGCACCCTCGATGGAGGTCGGTGCAGTGACCCTGTATTCCACTTCGGCAGTGTAAAAAAAATAGGCAAGCCCGAGCATTGCGACCAAACCCAGCTTTCGCAGGAGGTGACCGCGACCGAAAAGCCGGCCCAGTTGTGTAGCCAGGGAGTCCGCCAATTTCCTGAAGATCCAGCGTTCCTCCGCTCGCATGGTCTTGAGAATGGGACCTGCCAGTGCGGCTGCCGTTTCACAGGCCTGGGTTGCAGATTGTGTGAAGGGCTTGTCCGGAGGACGCTCGAGGGTGAGCGCTCCAAAGAATCGGCCTTCCTGGGCAAGGGGTATGGTGAGGATTGCTCCCGCCCCATGCTGCTGGGCAAGCGCTTCATGTGCCCGCAGGACCAGGGGGACCTCATCGGGTGGTAATGGATGGATAATGACCGCATTCTGATCAATGGCCTCGTCCATGGCAGTTCCGATGGCACGGACCAGGTTGGTCTGCTTGCCGAATGCCGTGCTGTGGGACAATACAGCCACCCTGGTGTGCTGCCCCCGAAGAAACCCCAGGCTTACCCGGTCGCATTCAAAAATGGTGGCCAGTTTCGTCACAAACCCCATGGCCGCTGCCTGAAAGCCGACCTGCTCCACAGCGCTCACAAGTGCATCCAGGACATGTTGAAGGCGTTGACTCAACTCTGTGGATTGAAGGGCCTCACTCCGCCTCAGCATGACCTCGAGCCACGCCGCGCCCCAATGAAGCAGCCGCAGGATGGCCTGCACCTCCTGTTGTGGGCGCCGGGCAACCTCAAGGACGACGACACCATGAAGTTTTCCGGTGACTTCTATGGGATAGGCGACGTGATAGCTCTCGGGTTGGGGATTCTGGGAGTCGGGGGCGGGATTTCCCTCAAGGAGCAGACCCCGGCGCTCTTTCAGGGCCCGCTCAACAGCCCCGGTCAGGTGGGTCATGTCGTGTTGGGCATTGGGCCAGAAAGCAATGGGCGTGAAGGGGCCCTCATCCGGGGGCCCCAGGAGCACCATGGCACATTCCACCCCCGCCAGGAAATGGCACTGAATGGCCAGCCAGCTCTGGCAGAACCCCTGGGGTGTGGTGGCCTCGGCAAACCGTTGCCACAATTGACGTTCCGGATCAGAGCCCTGGCCGTCCGACGGTCCTTCCGCTGTATGCAGATGTCCTTTATCGTCTCTACGGCCTGGGGGAATTCTTTCCATATCCCTGCATGATCAACGCCTGTCAACCCAGGAGCTGATCCTATGCCCATCTGACCCGCTGTGGGTGAGGTTTATTGTACAGTAGCGGTGTCCGGCTGCGGCGAATCTATGTCCAGCGTCCCGTAACGTTTCTCATAGTCTTTTATGACGTTACTGAGCAGGATAGAGAGCCGCTTTGCTGCAAAGGGGCTCAGGACAATACGATCCGTGAGTTGGACCTTCAACTCCTGCTGGCCTGCATCAAAGGCCTGGTTCATCCCGAAGAGGAGAACAAACTCCTCCCGCGCACCTGCCACATTAAAGACATTGGCATAGGCGCTTCGCAGGTTAGTACTGTCCCAGACAATTTTTGGCTGGGCTCCGGCCTGTCGGGGGGAAGCACTCTGGGGAGTCTTACCGCCTTTATTCTCTTTTTCCGTTGCCATAAAATCTCCTTCCGATTTAGGGGATGCGTGTTTGGCATGCAAGATGTTTCTTCGGATAGAAATCGAACCCCATGGTAGATACCAAACTTTTCAGGTGATTTCAAGAAGCTTGCAGCCATCTCCTCCGCCTGTCAGACTGAAAAAATCAATTTTGTTTCCGCCAGCCACCCAATGAAACCGTTTGACTTCCTTGCTTTCCCGTGTTAGCACCCTTTGTTCACTTTTCAATAAAACGTCAAAAGGATCTCGTTTCTCAATAGAGTAAGACCATTTCAGAAATGCCGAAAGTTGTCTCTAAATACCTGATCCCCCAGTTTGTCCTGGCCCATTTCAGCCATCACGTTTCCACAGGGGTTCTGGTCCCCATTCTCCCCCTGCTGCGGGAAGGCTTCGGGCTCAATTACTTCCAGTCCGGCGTCCTCGTATCCGCCTTCAGCCTATCCTATGGGATCGGGCAAATTCCCATGGCCATGCTGGCAGACCGGTTCAGCCCTCGGATCATTATCCTGCTTGGTCTGATGACTGTCTCCTTCACAGGTATCGCCGTGAGCCTTTCCCAGACCTTTTTGCAGATGGCAGCCTGTTTTGTGGCCATGGGGCTCATTGGCGGGACCTACCACGCACCTGCCTCCTCTTTCATTTCACAACAGTTGCCACTGGAAAAACGGGGGAAGGCCCTCGGGCTCCATGTCACCGGTGGGGCTTCCAGTTTTTTTCTGACGCCTGTCATGGCACTGGGCATCGCTTCCCTTCTTCACTCCTGGCGGTCCGCTTTTTTCATCCTGGCACTCCCGGCCCTCCTGGTGGGCGCGGTCCTGTGGGTCACCACAAAACCGAGTCGGACCCCGGTCAGCCGGACAAAAGACGAAAACGGCCCTGAAGGGGGAGGCACGGACAAGGCCTCCGTGCCGGAAGAGGAGAATGTTCAAAAAACCTGGATGCAGATCATTCATGACCTCGGATTGATCGTCTGTCTCACCATGGCCCTGTGGATAGTCTTCGCCAGTGTCAACTCTTACCTCCCCCTGTACATGGTGGACCACCACAACATTTCCCCGAAATGGGCAGGCATGGTCATCAGCCTCATTGCAGGTGCCAGCCTGGTTGGAGCACCTGTTGGCGGGGCACTGTCAGACAAAATCGGCCGGAAACAGGTCATTATTTTTGCCTTTTGTCTGTCAGGCCCCTTCTTTTTTGCCGTGACCAAGTCGCCCTACGGTATTTTACTTCTTCTCTCCCTTGTCTTCTATGGTCTGGCCATGAGTTTCCGAATGGCGACCATGGAATCTCTCATTGCAGATACGGTTCCGGTGGGAAAGAGGTCCACGGCCCTGGGAATCTATTTCTTTTTGGGGATGGAAACGGCGGGTGTCACCACGCCCATAGTGGGAGGCCTGATTGACAAATATGGCCTGGATCCTGTTTTTAACATCCTGGCGATAGGTTTGTGCGGGATAGGGGTAGTCGCGTTCTTCTTGAGAAAACGGTGGTGAGTCCTTCGACTTAGCTCAGGAGCGTGCGCCGTGTGCCTTGTGCCTTGCGCCATGTCGATGGACCGCGGAATTTATCAACTATCTGAATGATCAATCCAGCACATAACGGTGCAGGCCCTCAAAAATAATATTTGAGACCGATCCCTGCCACAAAGC
>JAFDIX010000296.1 GCA_019307805.1 Deltaproteobacteria bacterium
GTCTTGTCGCGCCATAGCTTTAGCGACGGCGGAAGCCCTGAGCATATCGAAGGGGCGAAGGCGGAAGCCCTCCCTGGGCGCCATAGCTTTAGCGAAGGCGGCTGTCTTCCGCATTCCGAATTTTCATGTCACTCGCTAAACTACAACGAAAAGAGAAGGGGAAGGCTGTCCGCAACGAGGAAACCTTCATCTGTCGGCATGACCCTCCCCGCCTCAACCCTCACCAGTCCTCCCCTTTCCAAGTCCCTCAAAAGCTTTTTATGCCCAGGCATTTTTTCCAGGGTACGAAAATCAAAACCATCCTTGATCCTGAAACCGAGCAGCAGAGACTCCATGCGATGCTGCTCCTTTGAAAGGGTTTCATGGCCGGCCACCGGCACCTTTCCACGGCTGAGGGCCTGACAGTAATCCTGGACTGAACTCAGGTTCCACCACCTCCTGTTACCATCAAAAGAGTGGGCCGAGGGCCCAAAACCCAGGTAGGGGGCCTGCTGCCAGTATTTCATGTTGTGGCGGCTGGTAAACGTCAACCCTCTGGCATAGCTCGAAATTTCGTAATGCACATACCCTTTTTCCCTTAGAAAGTCGGAGGTGCTGATGAAAAATGCCCTCTCCTGCTCCTCATCCAGGGGCGCAATCATGCCCTTGTCCCGCATCCTTCCAAATGGGGTCTTGGCCTCCACGGTGAACTGGTAGCATGAGATATGTTCCGGCCTGAATGCAAGGGCGCCCCCCAGTGTCTTGAGCCACATTTCTTCTCCCTGTCCGGGAAGCCCATACATGAGATCCACACCCACGTTGCTGAAACCGGCATCTCTGATACAGTCCAGTGCCTCTATTGCCCCACGGGCATTGTGGCGCCTTTTGAGGGTATGAAGCTCCCGGTCATCAAAGGACTGGACTCCGAGGCTGACGCGGTTCACACCAAGGCGGTGGAGAAGACCCATCAGGCCGGGGGTAACATCGTCAGGATTGGCTTCCACAGTGATCTCGGCATCGGGGGAAATATTGAAGGCATTGAAGAGGGTTTCCATCAAATCGGACCATTGCACGTGACTCAGGACCGTTGGAGTACCTCCCCCCAGGTAGAGTGTGTCAAAGAGGGGAAAGCGGTCCCTGTAGAATTGTATCTCCCTTTGAAGGGCTTCCATCCACCGGGGTATGAGGGCAGGGGAAGGCAGTGAATAAAATGCACAGTAGGGGCATTTTGTCCGACAGAAGGGGACATGTACATAAAGGCCTGGGGTCAATGACTTATTCATCTTCCGATTTCAAGATTGCCACAAACGCCTTTTGTGGGATCATCACCGAACCGATCATCTTCATTCGCTTCTTTCCCTTTTTCTGCTTTTCCAGAAGTTTGCGTTTTCGAGTGACATCGCCCCCGTAACACTTGGCCGTCACGTCCTTTCGGAAAGCGGAAATGGTGGAACGGGAAATGATCTTCCCTCCGATGGCACCCTGAACGGCGATTTTAAACTGGTGCCGGGGGATCTCTTCCTTGAGCCGCTTGCACACCTGGAGTGCCCACTCCCTTGCACGCTCCTCGTGGACGATGAGGGAGAGGGCATCGACCCTTTCACCGTTCACCAGGATATCCAGTTTTACCAGGCGGCTCTCCCTGTACCCCGTGATTTCGTAATCAAAGGAACCGTATCCCTGGGTGATGGTCTTGAGCTTATCGTAGAAATCAACGATCACCTCTGCCAGGGGCATGTCAAAAAAGATCTCGATCCGTCCCGGGGTGGGATAACTGAATTGGGAGTTGACCCCACGTCGTTCCATGCAGAGCTTCATCACTGCCCCCATATAGCGCTCCGGGATGAGGATGCTCGCCTTGATGAAAGGCTCTGCAGAGCCGCTTATGGTAGTGGGGTCGGGATAGTACTGTGGATTGTCAACCGTGATGAGCGAGCCGTCCTGGAGGGTGAACTGGTATTGAACGCTGGGCACCGTCATAATAAAGGACTGATCATACTCCCGCTCCAACCTGTCTTGTACGATCTCCAGGTGCAGGAGCCCAAGGAACCCGCATCGGAAACCTTGCCCAAGGGCGGCCGAGGAGTCTTTCTGATAGACCAGGGCCGCATCATTGAGTGTGTATTTCTCAAGGGTATCCACCAGGGATTGATAATCATCAGAGGAGATGGGGTAAAGGGAGGAGAAGACCACCGGTTTCACCTCCTTGAAACCGGGCTGGGGGACTGTGGCCGGCTGGGAATCCAGGGTGATTGTGTCCCCAACCCGCGTGTCGCTCACCGTCTTGATGCCTGAGATGATGTACCCTACCTCTCCTGCACAAAGGGCACTCTTCTGTTCCCTCTGGAGGCGAAAGATTCCCACCTCCTCCACCTTGTAGGTCGCATTGTTGGACATAAGGCGGATGGTATCTCCCGGGCGAACCCTCCCCTCAAAAAGACGGCAGCTGATGATCACGCCACGATAAGAGTCATAGTGGGCATCAAAGATGAGGGCGGAGAGGGGATTTTCATCCTTTCCTTCTGGTTGGGGAATGCCTTCCACAATGGCTTCAAGGATATCTTCAATGCCGATGCCTTCTTTGGCAGAGCACAGGATGCTCGATTCCCCATCCAGGCCGAGTTCCGTTTCTATCTGTTCCCTGGCCGCGTCCACATCTGCAGAAGGGAGGTCGATCTTGTTGATCACCGGAATGATTTCCAGATCGTGCTCCATGGCCATGTAGACATTGGCCACGGTTTGGGCCTGCACCCCTTGGGAGGCGTCCACCAGAAGCAATGCCCCCTCGCAGGAGGCGAGGGCCCTGGATACCTCGTAGGAAAAATCCACGTGTCCGGGGGTATCAATCAGGTTGAGGGCATATTCTTCCCCCGCCCTGCTGGTATAGGGAAGGGTGACCGTATGACTCTTGATGGTGATCCCCCTTTCCCTCTCAAGGTCCATGCTGTCCAGAATCTGATCTCGAAACTGACGCGGGGTGACCAGTTCGGCATACTGGATAAACCTGTCGGCCAGGGTGGATTTCCCGTGGTCGATATGGGCGATGATACTGAAGTTACGTATTTTTGGCATTGGTTCTTCCGTTTTTACCTTTGTGCTCCAAGGGTTTTTTATTTATTGTTCTACTCCCAAATTATATGAAAACCAAGTTTTTCAGTAGATCTCCAGCTTAACCAGCCTCCCATCAAGCCCGCCGCTCACCAAAGGCCGCTTCCAGGAGGGCCTGAGCCCGATGTGGGGAATCAGCTTCCGATTTCCAAAGAAGATATAGGCGGTGGAGCCATTGCATCGCTGCTTCAAGAAGTCTCCCAATTCCTTGTATAACCGGGCAAGGTCCTGATCCTTGCCAACCCGAATACCATAGGGCGGGTTGGTGACAATGGTCCTTTGACTGAGATCCTCGATCTTTCGAAAATCAATGGTTTTCCAATGAATGCGATCCCCGTAGGGAAGCATGTGATTGTTTTTTCTCGCGGCCCCTATGGCCTTTCTGGACAGGTCGCTCCCCCATAGTATTCCCTCGGGGAGGGGTCGAATCTGCTGGTCTGCCTCCTTTTTAACGCGGTCCCACAGTTTCCGATCGAAATCAGGCAGCAGCTCGAAGCCGAAGCCTTTGCGAAGCAGGCCGGCGGGAATACGGCAGTAGGACATGAGCGCTTCACTCAAGAGGGTACCTGATCCGCACATGGGGTCATAAAGCGGCCTGGAACCATCCCACTCCGTATGCTTTACAATAGCTGCAGCCAGCATCTCCTGCATGGGCGCCTCAACGGTTTCCTTCCGGTAGCCACGCCGATGCAGGGATCCACCCGAAGTATCGAAGCTGACGGTCGCCATGTCCCTTTCAATATGGAGGCTGATCCAGGCATCCGGATCCGTCCTGTCTATGCCGGGTCTTTTGCCGTCCCGCTCTCTGAAGAAGTCCACAATGGCGTCTTTCAGAACGAGCGCGGCATATTGGGAGTGGGTGATGCGGCTGTTGGACACCGTGCTGAACACGGCAAAAGTCTGATCCACATTAAGAAGTTCGGTCCAGGGAATCTCTTTGGATCTCTTGTATAGATACCGGGTGCTGTGACATCTGAACGTATAAAGCGGGGCCAGTATCCTTGTCAAAAGACGGGATCTGTAGTTAGCCCGGTACAGGGTCTCCTTATCCGCATCAAAATAGATTCCACGGTACACGGGCGTCATTTTCTCCGCCCCCAACCCGCTCAGTTCATCGACGGCCAGATCCTCCATGCCTTCAGGGATCGGTGCAAAATAACGGCCTTTTTCTTGATACAGAAGCATCTCCCGGCCTTTCACAAACAGTGTTCATCCCCCTGCATCCCATTTCCAAAAATGGGAACAGGGAGAATAGAATTGACAATGCCCTCAAAATAGGATTTTCTGGGCGGGTTTTGGCAGGGTGCTTCGCACCCGTTCAAGACTGACCCTGAGCGAAGCCGAAGGGCCCCTGGGTGGACTATTCGTGCAGGATACACAACTTCATGAATAATCCGGGTCAGGCGACAGCAGACACAAAGCAGATCTTGCAAACTGAAAAATCGGAGGCATTTTATGAACGATGTTGGCCAAGACCAGAATATTGAATTTATTATTGATAAAGAAAACCTGTACCGCGAAGAATCCTTTACCGACCTCAAGGTCGGTTCTATCCGCCGCCTGGTCCCGGTGAAACCCGACGGGACAGATGATCCCGGCCGCACACCCATATTTGTAGGAAATACGCAATTAATGTCACCGGATGGGCCTATGCCGATTCAATCCAAGCTTTCTGCCAACACGATCGAGGAGGCAATGGATGTTTTTCCAGAAGCCATGAAA
>JAFDIX010000297.1 GCA_019307805.1 Deltaproteobacteria bacterium
GTTCGGGCACTTTGAGGGGCGAGATCAATATTACTGCCGACGAGATCAGGAATACCCTCATTATTGAAGCCATTCCCGCGGATTACCGGGTCATTGAGGACATATTAGGACAGATAGATGTTTTGCCCCGACAGGTGTTGATCGAGGTCATGATTGCCGAGATCACCCTGGACAAATCTACCGAGATGGGCATAGAGTGGACCTATGTGAAAGGCGATGGCAACCTTAGCACCAGTCTCCTGGATGCGTCTTTGGGCAGTTCCGGATTCAAATATACCATAGGCATGGCAGACAGGTGGAAGTCTGCTTTGTCTTTCCTTGCATCGGATGACAAAGTGGATATCTTGTCCTCGCCCAGTGTTCTTGCTTCCGACAACAAAGAGGCCAAAATAGAGATTTCTAAAGAGATCCCGGTTGCGAGTTCGGAATACACATATACGTCTGGCGAAGACCCTCTATTGGAGACCTCCATCGAGTACCGGGACACGGGCGTGATCCTCTCGGTTACACCCCACATTAACGAGCGCGGCCTGGTGACCATGGAGGTCAGCCAGGAAGTGAGTGAGCTGAGCACGTATGTGAATGTGGGGTCTGGCGAGTACCCATCCTTCACTAAAAGGCTTGTCGAGACGAGCCTCACGGTAAAGCACGCTCAAACCATCGTCATCGGTGGAATAATTCAGGAGACAATATCTGACGAGTCTTCCGGTGCACCCTGGCTGATCGACATCCCGATCATCCGGTATCTTTTTGGAAAGGAAACAAAAAAGGTAACCAAGACAGAACTGATCATCTTGATAACTCCGCACGTAATCATCAGCCTGGAGGATGTGGATGCCGTGACCGAAGAGTTCAAAAGCAAGGTCGGAGATGTCATTAAGAAGTTAAGGAAGTAAAGAGACAGATCTTCTATAAAATAACATTCCACTATCTTTGACACCAAGCCCTTCACCAAGTCCCATTCTGAGACCTATGAAAAACACCCTTTTAGCACCGTGGTTTGCGCTGATTGCCATAGCCCTCGCGGCCTTTGTGATCTACAGCAACATATATCACTCTCCCTTTGTTTTTGACGACATTAACTCCATCACAGATAAGGTCAGGATCAGAGACCTGTCGAACTTTTCCTCTCCGGGCAGGTTTTTACAACCTAGGTCTATTGTAAACCTCACCTTTGCTCTCAATTACAGGTTTGGAAAACTTAGTGTTTTCGGCTATCATCTTGTCAATGTATTAATTCACATCATCAACGGTTTTCTCGTCTATTTTCTCTCATTGACCATATTCAAGCAACTCCTATCCGGGTCAACTCAACGATTCGACGGGTTCTCAAAGCGCAAAGCTTTTAGCTCAAAGGATAACCAGAAACACGGAACCTCTAATATGTTGCTGTCAGAGGTCAGCGCAGCGTCTAATACTTCTCAATCATCAATCATCAATCATCAATCATCAATCAATCTGATGTCCTTATTCGCAGCATTGATCTTCGTTGTCCACCCCATCCAGACCCAGGCAGTCACATACACCGTCCAGCGATACGCATCTCTGGCTGCCATGTTTTATATGGGGTCGGTTTTCTTTTATCTGAAGGCGAGAGTGATGCAGCAGAGATCGGAGGTCAGCCTCCGGCCCATAGGGGCTCACGCCCCGGTGGGGGGGGAGGGGGGAGAAGAGAGAGGGGCTTTCAGCTTTATGCTTTCAGCTTATTTTGTTCTATCAATCCTTTGCGGGCTGTTAGCCTTTGTGAGCAAGCAGAACACGGCCAGTCTTCCCGGGGCAATTATCCTTGTGGAATACCTCTTTATCGACAGAACATGGCAGGGATGGAAAAAGAAAATACTGTGGTTTACTCCGATTTTCATACTTTTTACGATTTTTATTCTGTATGTTTCTGGATTTTTTAGCGGCGCACACGCTGGAAGAGGATTGCTGGAAGATGTTTCGAATCTTATGAAGGAAACCGGGTCGATCAGTCGATGGAGTTATTTGTGCACCCAATTCAATGTTCTGGTCATATACATAAGGCTGTTATTTCTGCCAATCGGTCAAAACCTGGATTATTTCTATCCCTTTAAAAGTGGCTTTTTTGATGCTTACACCCCCCTGGCCTTTATGTTCTTAGCCGGACTTGCAGCCCTTGGGATATGGAACAGAAAAAAACGGCCCATTATTACCTTTGGCATTTTCTGGTTTTTCATAACCCTTTCGGTGGAGTCCGGCATCATTCCCATAAGTGATGCGTTGTTCGAACACAGGCTTTACCTTCCAATGTTAGGTTTTGCTCTTATTGTGAGCTACCTGCTATTTTATTTGTTATCAAAGAAACGATTATGGGCTGCTATCATTTCTCTTTCTATTATCGTATCCTTGGGCACGGCCACGTATATGAGGAACATGACCTGGCAAGATGGTGTGAAACTCTGGTCAGATGTTATATCCAAAAACCCGGAAAATCCCAGGGGTTACAATTGCCTGGGGATTGTTTTAGATGAGCAAGGGATGCAAGAGAAAGCAATTCAAAGCTATTCCAAGTCGTTGGAGATCAGACCGGACTATGCGAAGGTGCACAATAATCTGGGGCTGGTCCTATATATGCAGGAGAAGTACGAGGATGCCATACACCATTATTCCGAGGCGTTGAAGATAAGGCCCAAGTATGCGAAGGCACACAGTAATTTGGGACTTGTGCTCGTGAACATGGGAAGGCTCGATGATGCCATCAGACATTTTTCTGAAGCGCTGCGACATAGACCTGATGATGAAAAAATACACAATAGCTTAGGAATTGCTCTGATGCGGCAGGGAAACTTCAAAGAAGCTACAAAACATTTTTTAGAGGCGCTGCGCGTAAAACCCGACTATGCGATCGCGCACAATAGTTTGGGGATTATTCTGATTCAGCAGGGAAGACTCGATGATGCCATCAGACATTTTTCTGAAGCGCTGCGGGTTAGACCTGAGGATGCAAAAATACACAATAACTTAGGGCTTTCTCTGATGCGGAAGGGAAACCTCAAAGAAGCTGAAAGACATTTTTCAGAGGCGCTTCGCATAAAGCCCGACTATGGCAAGGCAAGGCGTAACCTTGAAAGCGTTCGGCGATATATGTGGAGAACCAGGTAAACATCCGATGAACATAATTTTGCAAATCAGGCGATGGATAGAAGTCCCGTTTCGTTTTCGGACCCTTTTCTGGGGGTTTGTGAACAACGAAATCCGGGTGCGTTTTGCGGGTTCTATCGGCGGCCTTGTGTGGAGCCTACTGACGCCTTTGGCCAATCTCCTCATATATATCTTTGTGTTTTCAGTGGTTTTGAAGATCCGGTTGAAGCCGATGGAAACAGGGACCGACAGCTTCGCGATTTTCTTTCTGGCAGGGATGCTCCCGTGGCTGGCCTTTTCAGAAGCACTTGGCAGCTCTACGGATCTTTTCTTGGGGAGAGCCAATCTGATTACCAAGGTTGCATTTCCCTTAGAAGTTATCCCCTTGACAGGCTTATTCGTGCCTTTTTTTCTAAACGGCCTCGGCTTTATCATGTATTTAGGTTATCTGATGTTCAAAGGTTACGTTCATTCCGGGTGGATCTGGCTCCCGGTGGTAATCTTTGTGCATATGGTATTTACCCTTGGCCTGATCATCCTGGTTTCCAGCCTGTCCGTTTTTTTAAGAGATGTAAAGCAGTTCATTGGAGTTGTCCTTTCACTGTGGTTTTTTATGACGCCGATCATCTATCCCCTGAGCATGGTTCCTGAAAAATGGCACTGGATGATGAAGCTCAATCCCATGTACCCGTTCATTGATCTTTATCACCAAGTATTGTTACAGGGTTCCATTTCCTGGGCGATGCTCGGGTACGCCATCGGCCTGAGCGCCGTCTTTTTTGTGAGCGCCATATTGTTTTTTGGACGTTCCAAACATGCCTTTGCCGATGTTTTATAGGAAGATATCCTGTGAATATGCCAACGAATATGGGAGAGATATTGGCGGCGGTTGATGCTCAACATCTGACGAAACACTACAGGGTTTACCGGAAGCCTTTTGACCGCCTTAAAGAGGCCCTTACCCGCCGACCCTGCCATGAACTTGTTGAAGCGTTATGTGATGTTTCTTTTCGGGTGCCCGCTGGAAAAACATTAGGGATCATCGGTGAGAACGGAGCAGGCAAATCAACATTGCTGAAAATATTGGCCGGGACGGTAAGGCCTTCATTGGGAAGCGTGGTAAAACAGGGCAGGGTGGCTGCCCTGTTAGAGTTGGGATCCGGCTTCCACCCAGAATTCAGCGGACGGCAAAACATCTACCTTAATGCCGCCCTTTTGGGGCTGGAAGAGAAGGAGATCAGGGAACGGGAGAATTCTATTATCGAGTTTTCGGGGTTGGAGGATGTTATTGATCGACCTGTCAAGACCTATTCAACTGGGATGTATATGCGTCTTGGGTTCTCCATTGCCACCAGCGTGGATCCTGAGGTCCTTATTGTTGATGAGGCCCTGAGTGTGGGGGACCAGCGATTTCAACAGAAATGCGTGGACCGGATGATCGGATTCAGCAAATCCAGCAAAACCATCATCATTTGCAGCCACAGCATGTATTTGATCAACGAACTATGTGCCAGCACCATCTGGTTGTGTGACGGTCGCGTGCGCAGTTATGGTGAGACCGCAGGGGTAATTTCCCAGTACATGGCATATCTCAAGGGGGGAGACGGAAAAGAAGACACTCAAATTGATCCCGGCCCTCAGGAAAAGCCCTCACTCCCGGAAATCATAATTGAAAATATCCGGCTGGTTGACGATAAAGGAAA
>JAFDIX010000298.1 GCA_019307805.1 Deltaproteobacteria bacterium
CACAGGCCGGCCGTTTTTGCTCTGAAAGTCCTTCCCAAGAAATCCGCCGAACTCCCATTTGTGAAACTGCATTCCTGTGGCTTCAGTCACATGCCCTGCTCCGAATCCGCCGAAACTGGCACAGGTACCGACAGCAAGCACATTAGAGGCCTTATGGGCAAGGGCTTTTATGAGGCCCATTTTGGGCTTTCCGCGCAGGGTGTCTGCCATGCCCGTACCCGAGGGCCCCTGGATGACAGCGCCTTCAAGACACAGGATATCGAGAGGTTGTTCGTCTCGGAGAATCCGGTCTATCAGAATTTCCAGTGCCTCCGGGGATTTGTCGGACAACGAAGGATGCCAGAGCAGTTCGACGTCAAGCAGTTCGAACAGTTCTATCAGGTCAGGCGCCTCGGCGCCCAGAAAGGACCAGGTATCGCCGCCGCATCCTCCCCCTTGAATCCAATAGAGGGTTTTTGCCATGTTCGGCCTCCCAGTTGAAAGGTTTCCTTCATCAGGGTGAAGTGTATATCAAATATTACAATAATAATAGAATATCCGCGACCATGTTTCCATGGTCAAGAAGAAAAAAAGCCGGACTTGTTTATGCGTCCGATGGCCGCGAATCCGCAGGAAAACTGAGCGTGAACGTGGTGCCCTCCCCTTCCTTGCTGTTTACCAGGATATCCCCTGCGTGCGTTTTAACGATTTGGCTGCTGATGGCCAGGCCCAGACCTTTTCCTTTTCCTGTGGTTTTGGTGGAGAAAAAGGGTTCGAAAATGCGATCCTTCATATGAGAAGGAATGCCAATACCGCTGTCAACCACAGTCGCCACCACCCTGTTTTTCTCCGCATAGGTCTGTATGCTGATAGAGCAATCCCCGGATTCCGAATCGCCCTGCATTTTCTCGCCAATGGCCTCCCGGGCATTGGTCATCACATTGAAAAAGACCTGCGCCAACTGCTGGTTGCTTCCACTGATCGCTGGGAGCCCCTCCTTTAAATCCAGTTTCAATGTGATGTTCTCCAGGAGTAATTCGTTCTCCATGATTCCACCTGGGTGCCGATTTCCTGCACCACGCTCTGCAATTGGTCATCAGGAATTTGTTTTCCCCGGCGGGTCATCTTTTTTAAAAAATCGCTCCCGACTTTAATGGCGTTGAGAGGCTGCCTGATCTCATGAGCCATGCCTGGAGATACGCCACCCATGGTGGGTATCCATTTGAGCAGGTCCCAGGCAGTCACCAGCTCCATATGGAGCATAAGGGACGGCAGCAGGATCAAATCTCCCACAAGGGCGGAGCACATCGTGATGACCATCATGAGCCCGAAAAGGGCGGTGGGTTTAAAACTGGAGAAGAGGAGTATGGAAAACCCGCAGCCGATAATCAGGGTTGTGAAAAGAATGGGTCGACCTACGGACATAATGGTATCTGCAAGGGCCCGATCCTTGTCCAGATCCTTCTTGAATTCCTTATTATACCGGAAGAGATAGTGGATGGTGTCGTCTACCGCCAGTCCGATAGCAATGCTGGCGATGAGACTGGTCGCCAGGGAAAGATGTACACCAAGCCATCCCATCACACCGAAATTGATAATGATTGGAAAGAGATTCGGTAAAATGGCGATCAAGCCAACTTTGCTGGAAAGGAACAGGAGAACCATGATGACAAAAATCAGCGCCAGTGTCAGGGAAAGGCTTTTTACCTGCCCGCTCGTAAGGAGATGACTGCTCTCCGAAATCACCACACCGAAACCGGTCACCTCACAGGACAACGAGCCTGGGAAGTTCGCCTTTACCTTGCCAATGATTTTTTCTTTGGTCTCAAGGAAATTCCGCGAGCTGGAGATATGGGTGAGCATCAGAATATTTGCCACACTGAAGTCCGGGCTCATGAAGCGCCGCAACATATCCTCTCCCAGCATGGTTTTGAAGTTATTGATGAGTGTTCTGAGCTCGAAGGCCTCCTGGGGCAGGGTATAGTATTTGGGGTCGTAGCGGTTCAGTGCATAGTTGACCAGCTTCAGGTAATCCGCAAAAGAAATGGTTTTATCCACTCCGGGGAGCTCTTCGAGGAAATCCTGCAGACGCACAATATCATGGATATGCCCCAGGTCTTCGAAGAAATATTCGCTGTTGCCTTTGAGCAACACGTTGATGGGAAAGCTTCCTGAAAGATCACGGTAAATATCATGGAAATGGCGACTCACCGGGGCACTCTTCCGGAAATATTCCAATGGATTGGTTTCGACACGAATACGAAAAATACCCAGAAGGCAAAAAAGAATCATTATCAAAATGACCGCAAAACTGGTCCTTTGATATTTTATATTGAGCGAGACGATTGTTTCAAGAAACCGGCGGAACATCCGTTCCATGGCATTGAGGGATTTGGCGTTTGGGGAAGGAAGGGGGAAGAGGACAATGGATGCGGGGAAGGCCGTCAAAAGGATCACCAGGAGACTCGCCATGCCAAAGCAGGCGAAAAGGGCGAATTCCCGAATGGCCGGTATTTGATTAATGAAGAGGGATCCGATACCAATCATGGTGGTTGCTACGGCCAGGACCGTGGGAAATGTCAAGCGGTAAAAGGTTCTACGCACGGCCTGTCTGGGAGAAGAGGCATTTTGGGAGCAATGCAGATACTCTGTACACAAGTGGAGACAATAGGCGGTTCCCACCGCGATGATGAATACCGGGACGATCATTGTGAGCATGGAGAGGGGAATATCGAGCCAGGCCATGAGCCCGAAAGTCCATACCTGAGACAAAATGACGGTCATCAGTGGCAGAAAAATGCAGGCCGCGTTGCGGAACAGAAGGATGAGGATGATCACAATGATGGCCAGGGTAATGGGGGGAAGCCTTTTCAAATCCAGCGCCGTATATTCGGCGAGGGCTTCGGATACCAGGGGCATGCCTATGGGATAGGCTGTCAGGTCTTCCGGGACTTGGGCAATGATTTGCCGGAGGGCCTCCAAGACCTCTTCATTGGAAGACTGGTCCTCTAATACCAGCGTAATGATGGTAGACCGGTGATCTTCAGAGATCAGGTTGCGAAGAAAAAGATCGACCGGTCTGATGATTTGAGAAAATTCTTCCAGGGTCCATTTTTTGGATATGCCCACCGTCTCTTTGATACCCGGAAGACTTATGACGCGGCGAACGCCCTTGATCTTGGAAGCGGTATCGGCAATGCGTTGCACTTCTTCAAAGGTATGGGGATCAAAAATATTCCGCCCCCTGATGAGTATCCGAATGATCTCATCAGACTCAAAATTCTTCTTAAAGAGGCGATATTGTAACGATTCCGGAAGGTCTTCGATGATGAGGTCGTATACGGAGGTCTTGAGGGTAAGCTGGGGCAAATTCCAGGCGAAAAGGGCCGTTATGATGCCAATGGCCACAAGGAATGGCAGTGGCCATCGGAGGACCCATTCAATATACTTTTTCAAAAGGGATTTTTCAGGGGGATTATTCAGTTGGAGTTCACTTTGCTTCATCCGTTATCCACCACTCTGGTGCGTATACCCAGTGGAGATGCTCTTCTGGCTTACAAGAGAAACCGACACCATGCTCAGGGACCAAAAGGCTATCTAACCTTTTTCAGTATAACCGATGGCGGGATATGTTTCAATAAAGCATGCCGGAAAAAATAGCTTGACAGCCTAGAGCGCAAAACCCTACAATGTGGTACTTTTCAGGCTTGGCCAAACTCGCATTTCATGGTTTTTCATCACCATTCTTCTGGTTGCGTGGGAAAGACCGGCTATTGGGAGACGACGGTGGATAGGCTCTCCTGATGATGATAACTTTAATGAATTGCTTTCCTCAAGTGAGTTTCAATCATGGCCCTTGCAAGACTTGAATATGATGTGAGAGAACGGTTTGGGGTGCCCTTGGGCGAATTCTTGAAACAAAAGGTCAAGGGTGACACGCTCTATGATCATGAAATTGCACCGCTCCTCAATGTGAGCCCCAGCTCAGTGAGAAAACTGAGACATGCCTTTGGAATAGAACGGGCAAATGCATTCTCGCGCCGTTTTGAAAAAACCTATGGAGAGGGCGCATTGGAACGGTTCAAAAAAACGATTCAAAATCCCCACAATTCTTTGGCAGATGTGGCCAGAAGTTTTTCCTTTTCCAGAGAATATGCGCGACAGTTGTATAAGAAAATCTACGGCGCCCCATACTCTGAAGTGCTGAAATCCAAACGTAAAGCAAGGATGAATAGGCGGTTCGCGGACAAATGGAAAAAGTCAAAACACGCGGAAACGCTCGGAGAGGTCATGGCAAAAATTCAGTCTTTGGGAATGATTGCCAGGATATCAAACAAAGGCCGTGAGTACATGATATTTGTAAATCAATACAAACTCATTCTCAGAACAACCTCAAAACCCGTCACCCTCCACAACAATGAATATTTCAGAATCAATACCAAAAACTGCGTCGATACAGATTGTGATTTTTTTATTTGCATTTGCCAAGATAAAGGAAAAGCCACTCATTTCATTATTCCATCCAATGACATGCCAAATTCTGTTATTTCACTTTTGCCTGATGCAACACCGGGCAGGAGCAAGTATGCCCGTTTCAAAGAAGCATGGCATCTCCTTGCCAACCGTTCTCAAGGCCTTGAGAATCAACCCCCGGCAGGTGCCTCTCCCCTGGATAACCCATCTATTTTCATTTAGGCGGAATACCATTTCATGGAGGAATTAACGTCCTCCCTCGTTTTCCTTTTCTTCAAGGGAGGGGAGTATGTCTTGAAATACTTTACATTTTTTGCACAATTCCATTTTTTCTTCCCAACTTTCGTGAACCAATCCATCACATATCGTTCCGTTAATAAACCAACAGAGGTGACCGAGTTGATACTCCCATGCGGGGCAAATCTGTCTGGCCTCCAAAGGACATTTTTTTTCTTCCCAGCAATTCTTCTGTTTTCTGTTCCGGGACATCGCCATGGCAAACAGAAACAAAATCTGCCGCTCGGCATACACAGGAACTCTTCTTAAGCCCTGCTCAAAACTTTGAATCGCCTTTATTGATGTTCCGAGCAAATGGGACATTTGAGCCTGTGTCTTGCCCAGCTTTCGCCTAATTTCGGAAAACTCCTCCTTTGTCATCACAACACCTCCTGTTAACCACCCATTTAAATATTTACCAAGATCAGAAATTTTTCAATGTTTATTTCAGATAAATAATTTTTACCCCCTAGGGCGGCGGGCTAAAACTTTTAAAATATACCTAAATTCAAATAGTTATATTATTTTGGGGTATTAGAAAATTTGTCGAATCCAGGCAAAAAAGACTTGACACATATACTACTTTGTAGTAATCAAACGGCTACTAAGTGGTATTTACATGGCGACAATGTGGCACAATTTTAACGCTTCTATTTCCAAAAATGGAGACTCAGGGCCATTTCGGACCAAACGCATACCCCAAAAAGCCATCACGTTTCTGAAAGGGCTCACAGTAAAAGCGAATTGAGCGAATACGGAGATGTCTATCAAGACCTATTCGATCATGTGCCCTGCTTTATCACCGTGCAGGACAGAAATTACAAGCTTCTAAGGTACAACCGCGAGTTCAAAGAAACCTTTGCTCCAATACCTGGGGACTTCTGTTACCAAGCCTATAAAGGGCGTGGGGAAAAATGTGACGTCTGTCCTGTTGAACAGACATTTGAGGACGGTGAATCTCATCTGAGTGAAGAGTCAGGGCCAAACAAAGATGGGACCACGTT
>JAFDIX010000299.1 GCA_019307805.1 Deltaproteobacteria bacterium
TTGCCCAACCATCAATTGTGTGGGTTCATCAATAGAATTAGGGCAATAAGCCGGGTCTTGGCCCGGACCTGGTCAACTATTATGATCTATTCCCGCATTTAAATGCCATATCCTTTGATGTTAATTTTCCTGACCCTCATTCGTTCACACTCATCCTGAGTGCCAATTCAACTCCAAATGAATTGTTGACTTATGCAATCAAAAAGACTACAATAGAGTCAAGATATTATAGGAGGAAATGGAGATGCAATTGACAGTAAGAGTCCCTAATGAGTATGGCGAGAAAATTGCAGTTCTGGCAGAAATGATGGGATTAAAAAAATCGGATATTGCTCGTCTGGCAATGAAGCAATTCATTGATGAAAACTTTAATAATACAAGAACCATCCCTTTTCAGAAGGTAAAGCATCTTCTGGGAACTGCAGAAAGCGGCATCAAGGATCTCGGGCAACGTCATCGGTATTACCTTAGTAAAAAAATTCAAAAGGACTCCTGATGCGTGTAATCATGGATACAGGACCTTGGGTCGCCTTGGTTGATCGAAGTGAAAGCAGATACGGGGAATGCGTGGAATGGTTGAAGCAATTTGAAGGTGAAATTTTTACTTCTGAAGCTGTATTAACTGAGGTTCTCTATCTGCTCAATTTTTCCTCAAAGGCCCAATCCGCAGCATTTGATTTTATCTTGATCGGTGCCATAGTTCTCGTACCTTCCAGTATTGAAAGTCTTAAGATGGCAAAAAAATTAATGGAAAAGTATCAAGACTTGCCAATGGATTTTGCAGATGCTACCCTCGTTTCTCTTGCCCATGACCTATCAATCGACCATATTGTGACATTCGACAAAAAAGACTTTGGTATCTATCGCTTGCATAAAAAACGATCTTTCATTGTTGTGCCCTAATCTATATTGCAGAGCACTCAAACGGAGGTTTTGTGGCAAACGCCTGGCCATTGAACACTCTCATCATTTTGCGGCCATAGCCGTAGTCGCCGCCTCGTTATCAAAGTCGTTTGCAAGAAGATTTATTCACGGAACTGCTGACCCTGTTACGCCTTAACTAGGAGACAGACAGCCTGGTGGAGCAAAAGTATTATCTGTTGAAGATGCAGGAAAGATATGTGTCCATTTCAATGGATGCAAAGAAGCGCCGGAGGTTTCAAGAGATCCATTGAATAACGGTCCCCTTGTTTCAGTGTTCACCTATAGCTCATGTAAAAATCACGGCCAAGTGAAGCTATACAGAATTTACGGTGGAGGGCATGTATGGCCAGGCGAGTCTGAAGTGATGTCCCGGTTGGGGGTTGGAAAGTTGAGTAGAAAGATAGATGCCAGTGAAGAGATATGGAAGTTTTTTAAGCGTATTAGTAAAGCAGAAAAAGAAAAGGGGCCAGGTAAATAATGATTCTTGCGGGGCACAGAGTCAGAACAATCGGCACGCGGTGGGTGTTCGACTGAAGCGATTTGATGTTAGCGCATCTCTGCAATCATTCGTTCATACTCATCATGAGTACCAATCCAACCCCAGATGCACCAAAAGTCAGGGACTAAAAAAAAGGGGGACTCCGAGGAATCACCCTGGACACAGGGAATGGAAAAAATATACGATCAGGACGCTCGCCTGTTACGTCGTAAAATAATTCTAGTGCTAAACCCCCGGCTATGCCGGGGGTTTAGCACTAGAATTAGAATTGCTGGCCTTTTCCTTTGACAGGTCAACCCCTATTGCATATACTTCAACATACAAAAATCTTTCATATCATCTTCACTCCCCGTGACCTCATTCTTTATGTCAGGGCGAGTGTAAGATCCTCGTGATCTAATTCAGATATTTATGTCCTTATCGTCTCAGAGAGGAGCTTTTCATGACATCGGAACAGAGGGCGGACGGGGCGGCCTTGGTGCAAAACATCATACAGACCTTTATAAGCGACTCTTCACAAAACAGCCTTCAAAACCAAAACGATGAGAAGGCCTTTGATCAGCCTCTTGTCGGCTTCTCCAGCGGCGATGATCCCCTGTACCAAGATTTTAAAGCACACGTGGGGCCCTTTCACTGGACACCGTGGGAGATCTTTAACAAGACATTCCCGGACCTTCAAGTCAATCCAGGAGAGTTGTCCGTCATCAGCTGGATACTTCCCCAGACCGAAACTACCAAGCAGGATAACAGAAAACAGACCCAATATCCGTCCGAAAGATGGGCGAGGGCCCGCATTTTCGGTGAAGAATTCAATAAAAAACTCAGGGAAAAGATTGTGAACCATCTCGAAGCCGAGGGATACGAGACCGTGGCACCGATGCTCAGTCCTCTGTGGGCGAGAAGGAAATCGGAAGCGTTCTGGCTTTCGTCAACCTGGTCTGAACGGCATGCAGCCTATGCCTCGGGTCTCGGCACCTTCGGCCTCTGTGACGGACTAATTACACCGGTCGGCAAGGCCATGCGCGTGGGTTCAGTGGTGGCTCGTATCCAGTTGCCTCCCACCCCTCGCCCTTACAAGGATCACTACGAATATTGTCTCTTTTTCACGCACGGTATCTGTGGTGAGTGCATCCCGCGATGTCCCGTCGGCGCCATTACCGAAGAGGGGCATAACAAACTCAAATGTCACAAACATCTAAGGCATTCCGTGCCTGGTTATATAATGACCCATTTTGGGTTCAAAGGACGGGGATGCGGTCTGTGTCAGACCAAGGTGCCCTGTGAATCAAAGATTCCCACCAAGCAAGATGTGTCGGAAGAGGAGGGAAGCTCCCCGCCTACAAGGCGGGGCATCTTGTAAATAAAGAATAAAGGAGCAGAGATGAGATACGATTATCCCGTTATAGACTGTGATGTGCTCGTCATCGGGGGTGGAAGCGCCGGCGCCATGGCGGCCGTTCGCGCCAAGGAGGTGGATCCCGGACAGAGGGTCGTGGTTTTTGAAAAGGGTGAGATCAAGTACTCGGGTTGCATTGCCAGAGGTATGGATGCCCTCAATATCGTTGCCGTGCCGGGCATATCCACCCCGGAGCTCTATGTGGAATCCAACAGTCTTGCCTGTGAAGGCATCATGGATGAACCGGTCAGCTACCGCATGTGTGAGAGAAGCTGGGATTTACTCAAAAAGCTTGAATCCTGGGATGTCTGTTTCCCTGTAGATGAACGGGGGCAGTATGAGGTGCTCCAGGTTCATCCAAAGGGTCGCTTCTGTGTGACCATGAAGGAACCGGAGCTCAAGGCCATTCTTGCCAAGAAGGTTCTGGAATCAGGGGTCCGGGTCCTGAACCGAACCATGGCCGTTGAACTCCTGAAAAACGGGGAACGGGTCACCGGGGCTATCGGTATGAACGTGCGAACAGGTGAAGTCATTGTCTGCAATGCCAAAGCGGTCATTCTTTCTGCCGGAGGAACGGCGCGGTTTGGGCTCCCCAACAACGGCTACCTGTACGGCGTCTATGACTTTCCGGGAAATACTGGGGACGGCTATTGTCTGGCCTACAGAGCCGGTGCCGAGTTGAGCGGGTTTGAGTACACCCTCATCTACTACATTATCAAAGATATCAACGCCCCTCTCCTTTACATTACCCTGACCCGCGGCGCCAATCTCCTGAACGCCTTCGGAGCCCACCGTGAGAAGGAGCACCCCTCCATAAAATCCATGCTTCTTGAACATCACGAAGGCCGTGGACCCATGCGAATTATCATGAGTCACCTTCCTGAAAAAAAGATTAAAGAGATCGAGGATATCTTGTTCACAACCGAGCGTCCCGTACAGGAGCGCTTTTTCAAGGGTCGGGATGTGGATTTCCGAAGCGGGGAGATCGAACTCTGGCCGACGGAATGCTTTCTCTGCGGCGGACACGGTATGACGGGTGTTCGTGTAAACGAAAAGGCCGAAACCAACGTACCGGGCCTCTATGCGGCGGGAGACACCTCCCTGGTGGCACGGGGTCATCTCTCTGGAGCCTTTGTTTTCGGTGAAATCTCTGCGGAGAACGCCACAGACTATTCAGCAAAAGCAGATGACCCGGAATTGGAAAGAGATCAGGTTGCTTCTTTCCTCAAAAAGAAGGATTCCAGACTGGATCAGAGTGGTAATCCGGTCCCCATAGAAGAATTCGAGTATAAGGTGAGGCGGATGATCAATGACTACATCGTCCCGCCCAAGAACGAGTATAAACTGAACAATGCCCTTTGGTGGATGGACCGATTCCGAAAGGAACTGGTTGAACTGGTTCGGATAAGAGACGTTCATGACCTTTTCAAGGCCTACGAGGTCGAAAATATCATACAGTGTGCCACCATGAGCGCCACGGCGTCAAAGGAACGAAAAGAGAGTCGCTGGGGAATGTGGCATTTCAGGCATGATTACCCTGATGTCAATGACAGGGAGTGGATGAAGCATATCGTCCTTTCCCGCGGCGAGGCACCGGAAGACATCAAGATCTCACACAAAGAGATCATCAAAATGTAAAATTCCTGCGGAGTCCTATATAGGAGTTTATTAAGCAATCAATCGAGAGGCGGATGAGGATGAATCTACTGGAGAGTCTGACGGACAACATTGTCATCGATAAGGACAAGTGCACATTTTGCGGGATCTGCGTGGAGAGGTGCGTGCTGGACAATCTCAGGATGAAGCTGGCCCCTTGCCGCCGGGCATGCCCCCTTGGCGTTAACTGCCATGGCTATGTTCAGTTGATCGCACGGGGCGAGGAGGCCGGAGCCATGGAGCTCCTCCTGGAAACCCTTCCGTTCCCGGGGATTCTGGGCAGGATATGTTCACAGCCTTGCGAGGAGTC
>JAFDIX010000300.1 GCA_019307805.1 Deltaproteobacteria bacterium
GGGTGCATTGGCCAAGACCAAGTGGGATATGCATCTTAACTATCCTGCTGGCAATTTCCACTCCAAGGGGGCCCAGCGTTTTGCAGATCGGGTCAAGGAAGCCACTAACGGTGAGTTGAGGATATTGCTCCACGCGGGTTCTGCCCTGGGATTTAAAGGACCGGAACTGCTCCGTGCCGTGGCCGAGGGTCAGCTGGCCATCGCCGAGGTGCCTACGGGCATGGTAGAGGGCGATGCCCCCATTCTGGCCCTGACAGCCCAGCCTTTCATATCATCTAACGCTTTTGAGCAACGCCTTCTTTACCAACTGGCCAAACCCACTTATGCCAAAGTGCTTAAGAAGTTTAACCAGTTCAGCCTCTACACCTCGGTGTGGCCTTTTTCAGGCATCTACACCCAGCGCCTGATCCAATCGGAGGCCGATCTCAAGGGACTCAAGATGAGGGTCTATGACGGCACGGGTCTGGCCTTTGGCAAGGCGACCGGAATTGCCGCCAGGAAAATGCCTTTTAGCGAGGTCTATCCCGCCATGAAGGCTGGATTACTTGACTCCATGTACACCTCCTCGGTATCCGGTGTTGATGCCAAAGCATGGGAAGTGCTTAAATATTTCACCTCCATTAACATAGTCGGCCCTGTAAATATGGTTAACGTAAACATAGCCGCGTGGAATAAGCTCCCCAAAGGTATACAGGAGAAGGTTATGGAAATTGCCGTCGAGATGGAAGATGAGATGTGGAATGTGGCTGGCGATATGGATCGAAAGAGCAGGGCCATCCTTATCGAGAAGGGCATGGCCGTTATGCCTGTGGACAAAAAATTTCGCGCCCAATTGGATGCTATCGGCATGAAACTAAGGTCTGCATGGGCAAAAAAGGCTGGCGCCGATGCCACGAAGATACTTGATCAGTATGACAAAATCACCGGCCGTTCACAGTAGGCTGGTGAGTAGGTCCCATTTCTGAAAACCCCCCTAACCCCCTTTAAGAAAGGAGGGAATAAGTTTCCTCCCTTTTGCAAAGGGGGATCAAGGGGGATTTTAACGAAAAAGCAGGCCCTAAGGGCCTGTATGCTTTACTTTCATTTTTGCTGTGTCGATTAAGATGAACAAATTTGTAGGATGGTTGGACAATTTGAGTGGCTGGATGGCCGGAGTCTCGGCTGTTATCCTTGGGTTGATGGCCATTTTGATCCTGGTTGAGATTGCTATCTGGAATGCGTTTGAGGCCACCACTCTCATTGCCGATGAGTACTCGGCCTACGGCCTTGCTGCCATCATTTTTCTCGGCGCGGGATACTGCCTCAGGGAGAAGGGCCACATAAGAATCACCATTATTTTAGGATTTCTCCCTTCAAAGATAGCGCGCATTATTACATTCGTAGCAACAGCCGTGACTACCATGTTCATGGGCTATCTGTGGTGGTATCTGTATAAGATGATGCGCTCAGCCTTCCGCTACGGTTCCACCTCGGGTACGCTGACCGAGACGCCTATCTGGATTCCCCAGTTGATCATGCTTATAGGTGCGGCTGTCTTTTTATTTCAGCTTTTTGCCACCACTGTCAAAACATTCCAGGCCATAAGTACTGGGGAGGAAATAGTCTAATGGAACCGAGCATGGGACTCATGGCCTTAGTGGTATTCGGAGTCCTTTTCCTGGCCCTTGCCTCTGGCATATGGGTGGGATTTTCCCTGTTCATTGTCGGTTTTGTTGGTATGATTTTCTTTGGCACATTGCCGGCCGGGAACAACATGGCCTCATCGGTCTGGGCAACGGTTGAAAAGTGGGAATACGTTGCTTTACCCCTATTTATTCTCATGGGGGAAATACTGTTTAGATCGGGGATCTCTGAGCGGCTTTTCAAGGCCCTGGTACCCTGGCTTTACCGCCTGCCCGGCGGATTGTTATTGATGAATATTGTTGCGTGCACGCTTTTTGCTGCTGTTTCAGGTTCAAGCGCCGCAACAACTGCTACGGTGGGCCGCATCACCCTTGCCGAGTTTGAGAAGCTGGGCTATGACCGCCGCCTGGCCATGGGATCCCTTGCCGGGGCCGGCACCCTGGGGTTCCTTATCCCGCCTTCGTTGATCATGATCGTTTACGCTATCCTGGCCGAGGTATCCATTGGCAAGATGTTTGCGGCCGGAATCCTGCCAGGTCTTCTCCTTGCGGGAATTTATTCCAGCTACATCATTTACCGCGGCATACGCAACCCCGAAATTGCACCCCGCACCCAGGAAAGCTACTCCTGGACAGATCGTTTGGTGGCCCTCAAAGATCTGGCACCGACTTTGGCTCTCATCCTTATGGTACTGGGGAGCATCTACGCTGGCATTGCCACCCCTACTGAGGCGGCAGCACTGGGAGCCTTTGGCGCGGCGCTATTCGCTTTTCTAAACCGACGGCTAAACCTGAAAATCATGTTTGATTGCCTTATAAACGCAGTCAAGACCAATGCCATGATCATGATGATAGTAGTGGGGGCCGGCTTCCTGTCAAGGGTGATGGGTTTTTTGGGTATCCCTGCAGCTATTACCCAGGCCATCACAGAGATGGACCTTTCACCTTATACCCTCATGATCATTCTTGGTGCATTCTATCTGG
The DNA here is from genome assembly GCA_019307805.1 of Deltaproteobacteria bacterium. Lineage (GTDB taxonomy): Bacteria > Desulfobacterota > DSM-4660 > Desulfatiglandales > HGW-15 > JAFDIX01. The sequence goes on from JAFDIX010000300.1 coordinate 2,607, forward strand.
TACTGGGCTGCCTGCTTGATGGATTTTCCATCGTGGTTATGACCCTGCCCATTGCGCTTCCAATGGTCACTCAAGCCGGCTTTGACCCCATCTGGTTCGGTATTTACCTCATATTGATGGTGGAGGTGAGCCAGATCACACCGCCCGTTGGCTTTAATCTGTTCGTAATACAGGGTCTTACCCGGGAACCAATAATGAATATAGCGAGATACGCACTCCCCTTCTTCTTCCTGATGCTGCTTACCACGGCTATATTGGTCGTGTTTCCGGAGATTGCCCTGTTATTGCCCCGGCTTATGATCGGTAAATAGGAGGATGTCCTAGTGTCAAGCATGTGGCTTCAGGAAAAATCATCGCAGGATGTGGGGGACTACCTCAAATCGGACGATCGCATCATAATACCGGTGGGCAGCACCGAGCAGCATGGCTCCTTTGCCCCATTGGGTACAGACACCTATGTTGCTGCCACACTGGCAGAAGAAGCGAGTGCCAGGGCTGGAGTACTTACATCGCCGCCATTGTGGTTCGGATGGAGCCCACACCACCTGGTCCGGCCTGGCACCATAAGTATTCGAGCCGAGGTGCTTATAGAGGTTCTTTCTGATGTCATCAAATCGTTGGCAGATCACGGCTTCAGGAAATTTGTGATTATTAACGGCCACCGTATCGTAAACATCTCCTGGATGCAGATCGCTGCCGAACGGGCCCAGCGTGAGCTGAAGGTAAAGGTAGTAATTTTCGACCCTGCTTACATGTCAAAAGAAATTGTGAAAGAATTGGGGTTTGGACCTATAGGCCATGCCGAGGAGATTGAAATTTCACACATGCTTTACCGCTATCCTGATCTGGTAGATATCAAAAAAGCCAGAGACAATCCCCATAAGGCCAGGCACCTGTACCACCTGGACCCCCATGATCCCCGCGACACCCTGTGCTACATCCCTGCCACCAGGGAGGATTTAAACGAAATCTACAAGAAAACCGGCGATACAGTGGGCGGAACCCCCACCGAATCATCGGCAGAGAAGGGTAAAAAATATCATGACCACCTGGTGGGAAGGCTCGTTGAGGTATTGGATCAATTAAAGGAATAGGGTGTATAATACAAGGCAACATGAGTAAACTGTAGGAAGGAGATATCTACTTGGATGCAAAAACTTACATGATTACCTCACCCTTGATGGGCACCTTCTATCGTTCTCCCAGTCCTGAAGCGAGTCCCTGTGTGGAGGTCGGACAGAAGATAAATACCTCAGATGTGGTATGCGTGATTGAGTCGATGAAGATTTTTACTGAACTGAGAGCCAATCAGGCCGGGACCGTAAAGCGGATACTTGTAGAAGATGAAGGTCTTGTCATGAAAAACCAGGAGCTGATCGAGATTGAAATTGGATAAAGACGGCTTCTGGACCATCCGTTCGCAAACCCTACAACAGAATTGCTTCGGTCATCCGGTGAAGCCGGAACTGCTTTATGTGAAGATCCAGAAGATACCAATTTTCAGTATACAAGAAGGGTAAGCATTATTGCATGTTTAAAAAAATTCTGATTGCCAATCGCGGCGAAATCGCCTTGAGAATTATCCGTGCCTGTAAAGAAATGAACATCGGGACTGTTGCGGTTTTTTCCGATGCGGATGAGGAATCACTTCACGTTAAATATGCTGATGAGGCAATCAATATCGGCCCTCCACTCAGCCGGAAAAGCTACCTAAATAAGGACAATATTATCCAGGCGGCCAAAAGCACTGGCGCTGAAGCCATCCATCCCGGTTACGGGTTTTTGTCCGAAAGCGATTCCTTCGCAGGGGCCTGTGCTGATAACGACATCATATTCATCGGACCGCCAAAAAATGCCCTTGCCATAGCGGGGAATAAGTCCAACGCCCGTAAGGTGCTGACCAAATTGGGGATTCCAGTGATACCTGGAAGCGACGACCTTGTTTCATCTCCGGAAGAGGCGGCTACAATTGCCAAAAAGGTAGGCTATCCTGTAATCATCAAGGCCTCAGGAGGAGGCGGTGGCAGGGGCATGCGCATCGCGCACAACGCAAAAGACCTGACTGAAGTCTTTTCAATTGCCTCCGGAGAGGCAGGCGCGACCTTTGGCAATCCGGATATCTATATTGAAAAGTATATTGTTAAGCCCAGGCACATCGAGATACAGATCCTTGGAGATTCCTTGGAGATCAATACGGCAACTATGTTTATCTCGGAGAACGGGAGTGTAGTATCCAGAAAAGATATCAGAAACTGATAGAAGAATCCCCATCTCCCTGTGTAGACAAAGACCTGCGCGAAAAAATGGGAACTGCGGCCATTGATGTGGCCCGGGCCATCGGCTATTCAAATGCAGGAACCATGGAATTTCTGCTGGACCGCAATCGAAATTATTATTTCATGGAAGTCAATGCCAGGTTGCAGGTAGAACACCCGGTCACTGAATTGGTTACCGGCATCGATCTTGTTTGGCAACAGATCCGGATCGCTGCTGGAGAAAAATTGCCATTCACGCAAAAGAATATTACACAGAGGGGCTGGGCCATCGAATGTCGAATCA
>JAFDIX010000301.1 GCA_019307805.1 Deltaproteobacteria bacterium
CTGGAAAGCTTTATCTGTTGCGGGTTTCCTGTCAAGAATGCTGACCGGAAGTCATCCATGATCCTTAGCGCCTATAATTTATCTCTTGCCCAGGAGAGTAACCTGGATGTATGCACACTGTGCAGTTCCTGTACATCGGCATTGACCGAGACGGCACACCATTTGTCGGAAGATGGGAATATGAGAGAGGAGATCAATAAAGGCCTATCCCGGGTGGGATTTCAGTATGGCGGCAAGGTCAAAGTCAGGCACTTTGCACGCGTACTCTATGAAGAAATCGGAGAGGATGAAATAAAGAGTCATTTTCAGAGGAACCTGAATGGCCTTCGTATCGCCATTCATTACGGGTGTCACTATCTCAAACCATCGGAGATTTATGACAACTTTGATGAAGTGGAGGACCCTGAGACGCTTGATGCCCTGATAGCCCTTACCGGGGCAAGTGTTGTTGACTACGCAGGCAGTAAGAGGTGCTGCGGCGGGCCTGTTCTGCCTGTTGACGAAAAGACGGCCCTTACTGTGGCAAAAGAGAAGCTGGATGATATTGCCAATGCGGGTGCGGATGCCATATGCCTTGTCTGTCCATTCTGCTCTGTGATGTACGATGGCAATCAAAAGGGCATCGAATCAGAATTTGGTACCAGCTACAGTCTGCCTGTGCTATACTTGCCTCAGGTGTTGGGGCTGGCCATGGGCTTTGACAGGAAGGAACTCTATTGTCATTGAACCCGGTTCATTAAAAAAAGAAAAGGCATCCGCCCACCTGAAAGCCTCCCTATGCTATCAGTGCAAACGCTGCACCAACGGGTGTCCGGTCACCTTTGCCATGGATATATACCCGGACAAAGTGATTCGACTGGTCAATCTCGGCCGGATGGAGAGGGTATTGAATTGCAACACCATCTGGATCTGTTCCGCATGTGAGACCTGTACCACCCGATGCCCAAATGAGGTGGATATAGCAGGGGTCATGGATTATCTGAAAGAGCAGGCAATACGTGAAGGAGTTAAGATTCCGCAGCCAAGGACCTATGCCTTTCATGAAGCTTTCCTGAAAGATATTCAAAAGAGAGGCCGGGTCTTTGAGGGAGGGATGATGGGCTCCTATATGATCAGGAGCGGAGAGCTTTTTAGAAAAATTAGAAACGGGAGTATTATAGAAGATATTGTATTGGGATTTAAGTTGTTTCTTAAAGGGCGAATGCCGTTATTGCCTGAAGGGATTAAAGGAAAGAAAGAGATCAAAGACCTTATCAAATAACTTCACGATTTGTAACTACCCAGGTTCACGGTTCACGGTTGGAAAATGATGAAGATTGATTCCCGAGGGAAAGATATTGAGGCTGGCAACTGGAACGAGAATTGACTCGGAAAGTGTACCACTTAAAAAAACATATACAAGAGGCTGCCGGATCATCAATACAAAATTTTGACGAAGGTTTTGATTCAGAAACGAATGCAGAATTCATCCGGTTTTTAAGATAAGCCAAGTCACTAACCGTGAACCGTGAACTGTGAACCAGTCAACCTGATTATTGCCCACGATTTTATTATGAGAATAAGCTATTATCCGGGATGTTCATTAAAGGGGACAGCCAGGGACTATGAAGAGTCCGTGCGGGCGGCCTGTTCCCTTCTGGATATTGAACTCTGTGAGCTCGAAGACTGGAATTGCTGTGGCGCAACAGCAGCCCACAGCCTGAGTCACCGGGCCGGCATCAACCTCCCGGGAAGAAACCTGGTTTTGGCGGAAAAGGCGGGAATGGATATGGTGGTCCCCTGCCCTCTCTGTTTTAACCGTCTGAAAACGGCGGAACAGGAACTCCTGGGGGAAAGGAAGGATCAGTACGATCTGTCCATAACAGGCGGGATGATAAAAACATGGGACCTTGCCAATTACCTGTCGCAGGAGACGATCCTCCACCACATGACCTCCAAGCGGAAAGAGGAGCTCAAATGGCTGAGGCCCGTCTGCTATTACGGATGTATGGCGAGTAGGCCGCCACGTGTGACCGGGGAGAGCGATTACGAAAATCCCATGAGCATGGACCGCATCCTGGAATGTCTGGGCGCTGAAGTTATCCAGTGGTCTTACAAGACCGACTGCTGTGGAGCCAGCCATCTCGTGGCCCGTCCTGATATCGTATTTGAGCTGGTGGGAAAACTGTTCAGGGAGGCAGACAGGGCGGGTGCAAATTGTATCGTGGTCTCATGCCAGATGTGCCAGGCCAATCTGGATCTCCACCAGGATAAAATCATAAAACAGATAGGTGCTGATTTCTACTTTCCAGTGTTTTATTTTACTGAATTGATCGGTCTGGCGCTGGCACACAAGGATACGGGAAAATGGCTGAAGAGACATTTTGTTGATCCGAAAAGGCTCATCAGGGAGCAGGACGAGGTCTTGATCTGAAAAGATGACATCTAAGTTGGACAAAAAAGTAGGTTCTGTCATGGTGATCGGCGGAGGGATTGCCGGGATGCAGGCGTCTCTCGACCTTGCCGATTCCGGATTCAAGGTCTATCTGGTAGAAAGAAACCCGAGCATTGGGGGAATCATGACCCAATTAGACAAGACCTTCCCCACCAATGACTGCTCCACCTGTATTATTTCACCAAAGCTGATCGAAGTGGCAAAACATGCCAATATCGAGATCATGGCCTATTCTGAGGTCACCGGAGTCACCGGGTCACCGGGCAGGTTTCGAATCCTGATCAATAAAAAGGCGCGCTATGTGGATGAGGGAAAATGCGTCTCGTGCGGTGTTTGCGCTGCTAAATGTCCAATAAAGGTGCCGGATGATTTTAACAGAGGCCTGAGCCGGAGAAAGGCCATTTTTCTGAGCTTCCCCCAGGCCATCCCTTCCGTTTACACGATTGAGAGGGATCATTGTATCTTTTTCCAAAAGGGAAAATGCCGTGCCTGTGAAAAGTTTTGTGAAAGCAGGGCGATCGACTTTGGTCAGAAGGACGAGGTCGTTGAGATTGAGACAGGTTCGGTGATTCTGTCTCCCGGATTCGAGACGACAGATCCCCAACTCAGGCCTGAGTACGGGTATGATCGCTACCCCAATGTTATTACAAGTATCGAGTTTGAACGCATTCTATCCGCTGCAGGCCCCTTTGAGGGGCATATCAAGAGACCGTCAGAGGGCAGGGAGCCGGTCAAGGTTGGGTGGATCCAGTGTGTGGGATCGAGGGACGGATCTGCCCACAAAGACTACTGCTCCTATGCCTGTTGTATGTATGCCACCAAACAGGCCATTATAGCCAGGGAGCATGATAACCGTATTGATCCAACCATATTTTTCATTGACATGAGGGCACAGGGAAAGGGCTTTGACCGCTATTATGAAAGGGCAAAATCAGACTACGGTATTCAATTTGTGAGGAGTATGATTTCCAGAATTACGGAAGATCCCGTTACCCATGACCTGTGGGTTCACTACATGGATGAGGAAGGGAATTTCAGGGATGAAAAATTTGATCTGATGATTCTATCTGTGGGTTTCATCCCTCATACCTCCTCAAAGAGACTGGCTGAAAAATTCGAAATATCTCTGGATCAATTCGGGTTCTGTCGGAATAAACCCTTTGACCCGGTTTCCACATCAAGAGATGGGATATTTGTGTGCGGTCTCTTTCAGGGCCCCAAGGATATTCCGGATTCCGTGATTCAGGCAAGCAGCGCCTCGGCAGCGGCGATGAGCATGCTGGGCGAAGTCAGGGGGACCCTGGTCACTGAAGAAGATTATCCGATGGAAAGGGAGAGCCTCGGAGAAGAGCCCCGTATTGGTCTCTTTGTCTGTCACTGCGGCAATAATATTGCCGGGGTGGTGGATGTCAAAGAGGTAAAAGAATATGCGTCAACCCTGCCCAATGTGGTCTATGCCGCTGATTGTCTGTTTGCCTGTTCCAGTGATACCCAGAAAATCATACAGGAGGCGATCGAGAAACATAACCTGAATCGGCTTGTTGTGGCCTCCTGCTCTCCCAGGACCCATGAGCCGCTTTTTCAGGATACCATTCGGAAGGTAGGGCTTAACAAGTACCTGATGGAAATGGCCAATATCAGGGATCAATGCTCATGGGTCCATGCCAATAACCCCTCCAGGGCCACGGATAAGGCCAGGGACCTGGTTCGTATGTCTGTTGCCCGGAGTGCCCTCCTCGAACCCCTTTATGAAATTCCCTTTGATGTAGTTCAGAAAGGGCTGGTCATAGGTGGCGGAGTGGCCGGTATGACAGCGGCCTTAAATCTGGCTGATCAAGGGTTTGAGGTCGCTCTAATTGAAAAAGATGATGAGCTTGGAGGTAATGCGAGAAAATTAAGGTTTGGCCCTCACGGCGAAGATATATCCGCCTTTCTCGACACAATGATTCAGACCCTGGCGGCCCATCCGAACGTCCGGTTATTTAAAAGGGCGCAGATTGAAGAGACAACGGGTCATGTGGGAGGATTCAGAACGCGTGTCAAAACGGAAGACGGAGAGGAGATTGTGGAACATGGGACAACCATCGTGGCCATTGGCGGCAGTGAGCATCAGCCGGCAGAATACCTTTACGGAAAGAATCCTAAAGTTATGACACAAAGGGATTTTCATGGCTTGCTGGCCGATGAGAAAGGCCTTCCGGAAAAAGCGGGAAATATCGTAATGATCCAGTGCGTGGGCTCCCGTGATGAAAACCATCCCTATTGCAGCCGCATATGCTGCACACAGGCCGTCAGCAATGCCCTCAGAATGAAAAAAGACTATCCCGATTTCAATATCTTCATCCTTTACCGGGATATGAGGACCTTCGGCCTTTATGAGCTCCTTTACAAGGAGGCGCGTGAGGCGGACGTTCAGTTCATTCGCTATGAACCGGAGGCCAGGCCGGAGGTCAGCGAGGAGGGGGGAGCGATCCGGGTGAAGGTTTTAGATCAGAACATGAGGGAGGAGATTATCATTCCGGCTGATTACCTCGTCTTGAGCGTGGCTATCAGGCCTGAGGAGTCGAGCAAAGATCTGGCCACCAGACTGAAATTGCCCATAGATGCCGACGGCTTTTTTTTAGAGGCCCACATCAAACTGAGGCCCCTTGATTTTGCCAATGCCGGTTTTTTCCTATGCGGCCTTGCCCATGGCCCCAAATTTTTGGATGAGAGTATTGCGCAGGCCAAAGGGGCATCCTCCAGGGCAACCACCATACTTTCACAAAAAAGGATGATGGTGGAGGCCCAGGTGGCAGTGGTGGACAGGGAAAGATGTGTTGCATGTCTCACCTGCATGCGCACCTGTCCCTTTGGGGTTCCCAGATTGGCTTGCTAAGGAAGTGGCCATTTGTGCTTAAACCGCTACCTCTGGTGGTGGTAATTTGACCTAATTTGATGGACGATTACAAAATGAATGACGGAAAGTCAGACTTTGATCCCAAAATTGTGGCCATGTTATGCACCTACTGTGCATACACGGCGGCCGATATGGCTGGATCCATGCGGTTGCAGTATCCCCATAATGTCC
>JAFDIX010000302.1 GCA_019307805.1 Deltaproteobacteria bacterium
TTTTCTCTTTGAATTGTTCAAGACTGGAAGCCATGGACTCCCAGAGAAACAGCTTTTGGAGGATATGACGTTCAGGGGCGGTAAGGTCCGTCTCTGTATCAAAGGATTGTCCATTGCGGGTATTGATAAGCATAAGGTAACTACTCAAGTTGTCAGGTTCACGGTTCACGGTTGGTCGCCTTGCGCTCTCATATTTCTTGAGATATCTGTCTCTTGAGCCCGTGGTCTTTCGCAAACCGTGTTTTCTTCGTCATACGATCAGTCTATGAATTATGGAGGAATCATATTAATGGATGGGGAGGAGATAATTCAAGGGAAAAAGCAGAATCCGGCATAGGATACAGGACTCAGGGCGATGTTTAGGGCCTTACGCCTTGAGCCGTGAGCCTTGCGCCATGCTCGGTTAACTGAAGAAATTTTTACAGCGAAAACCAGAAAAATTTTCCAGAGCACCGATCTTTATTCTACCTGTGGTCGGGGAAGCACCTTGGCCCTTTCAGCAATTTCCGGCACTTTATGTTCCCACTCGATGGCCATGAGGTGGACGCCGGCAATCCCCTCCATCTCCTTGAATTCCTCGATCTGTTCCAGGGAGAATTGGATGCCTTCCTCAGAGGCCTTTCCCTTGCCGGCATCCCTGAGTCTCTTGATGAAGGAATCAGGAACATCCATACCGGGAACGGCCTTGGCCATATACTGGGCCATACCGACACTTTTCATGGGTGTCACACCCGCCAGGATGTAACATTTTTCATGCAGCCCCATATCTACAGCCTGTTTCATGAAGTCTCGGAATTTCTCCATGTTGTAGATACACTGGGTCTGAATGAACTCCGCCCCTGCCTCGATCTTCATGGCCAAACGGTGCACACGGAATTCAAAGGGGTCTGCAAAGGGGTTGGATGCCGCACCGATAAAAAGCCTGGGCGGGACATCGATCTCCTCATCGTTCAAAAACTTTCCTTCATCCCGCATCTTCCGTACCAGGGAAATGAGCTGCATGGAATCGATGTCATAGACGTTCTTGGCCTGGGGATGATTCCCAAAAATCTGGTGATCTCCGGAAAGGCAGAGCATGTTTCGGACCCCCATGGCCGAGACCCCCAGGATATCGCTCTGGATGGCAAGGCGGTTTCTGTCCCGACACACCATCTGGAAATTGGGTTCCACCCCTTCCTGGAGCATGATGGTGGAGGCTGCCCAGCTGGACATGCGGACAACGGCGGTCTGGTTGTCGGTGACATTGACCGCGTCCACCACACCCTTGAGATGGGCAATTTTTTCCTTGAGGTGGTCGACATTGGCGCCCCGGGGGGGGCCGCATTCGCCGGTAAACGCAAAATGGCCTGCTTTAAGGACCTTTTCGAGATTGCTTCCTGATTTCAACTCACTCATGATGACAGTTCCTCCCTCACGCTCGTACGCGGTCCTCCATCCCTTGCGGTTCGCCAATCCTTGGGAGGTTTATGGCGCACCAGTTCATCCAGCCGACCATGTTCCATTTTTTTCCGGACAATCAGGTCCCAGATGCAATCCACTTCCTTGGAGATTTCGCATTTACCCCGGGCAGACCCGCCGCAGGGGCCGTTAAGGAGGCTCTTGGAGCATCTCGCAACAGGACACATGCCGTCAAAATAGTGGATGACGCAGGTTCCGCAGCCTGCGCACCGCTCTGTCCAGATCCCATGTTCCAGGGCGCCCCCGAAGGAGGTGGTGTTGACGGCCGGGAAAAAACGCTGCTCCGGGTAGGCCTCGGACAGGAACTGGGGGCCCACGCCGCATGCCATGGAAATGACAGCGTCATAATCCTCGACCTGGTCCTTTACCAGGGCGATGTATTCCGGATCGCACTGGCGCTCCAGGGTCTTTTCAACCACCTCCAGGGCATTGCCCGCCTTTTTTCGGGCGATCTTCAACTCTGAGGCCAGGATCTGTACCTCCTTGGTGCCCCCCACGTTACATACGGTGACGCAGCCCTTGCAGCCGACGAGCATTATCTTTTTGCAATCCTCAATCATTTCAAGAATTTCAGATATAGGTTTTCGATCAGCTATTATCATTTTATCCCTCTTTATGCAGCCTTGGGCCTGCCCACAGGGCTGGGCCCCAGTTTCTTTATTCTCTCTGCCATTTCCCGGGCAATTTCGGCAAATCTTGGCCCTTCCCCGGCTGAGAGATTGAACATCTCTACCCGTTCGGGCTCTATGCCCATTTCTTCGAGGACTTTTTTGACATAGTTTACCCGTTTTCTCGCCTTGAGATTCCCCGTGAGAAAATGGCATTCCCCTTCCAGGCAACCCGCCACATAGACCCCGTCCGCGCCATCTTCAATGGCCTTGAGGAGATGGATGATATCGACCCGGCCGGTACAAGGGACTTGAATGACCTTGACCGTGCTGGGATAGGAGAGCCTCATGGAACCTGCCAGGTCCGCAGCAGAATAGGCTCAGTACTGGCAGCAGTAAGCAAGAATTTGTGGTTCGAAATCAGACATGTTTCCTCCATTTCCTATTCACCCGGCATGCGGGCGGTCTTCAGTACGGCAGAAGGGCAGGGCGCCTTTTCCCAACGCAGTCAGGAGGCTGCCTTGCCCTCCTGGAACAAGGCATCGGTCTTGGCCAGGAGCTGTTCGTCGGTGAAATGATGGAGTGAAATGGCCTTTCCAGGACACTCCGCCACGCAGACGCCGCAACCCCGGCATTCCGCCGGATCAATCATGGCATAGCCTTCTTCGCCGATGGACGCTGCCCCATAGGGACAGGTCCTCACACAGGTAAGACATGCCGCACAGCGATCCGGATTTACAGAGGCGACCACACCCCCCACCATAATGACGTCCTGGGAGACAATGGTCATGGCCCTGGAGACGGCTGCCTTGGCCTGGGTGATGCTCTCGTCAATGGGTTTGGGGTAGTGGGCCAGGCCCGCCATAAAGAGTCCTTCGGACGCAAAGTCTACCGGACGTAACTTCATATGGGCTTCAATGAGAAACCCCTCATCATTAATCGGAACTTTAAAGAGTTCGAATAACTTTTTGTTTTCATTGGGTAAAATAGCAGATGCCAATACCACTATATCCGGGGAGAACGCAATGGGTCTGCCAAGGACATGGTCCATGACCTCCACTGATATGCTCTCCCCATCTCCACTGCTGATCCGGGGTTTATGATCCAGGTCATACCGGATAAAGATGACCCCGTTCTCTCTTGCCTCCCGATAGAGGTCTTCCCTGAACCCGTAGGAGCGCAAATCCCTGTATATAATATAGACGTCCATATCGGGTTTCATTTTTTTGAGGGCCACAGCGCTTTCCAGACTGTGGGTACAGCAAACCTTGCTGCAATAGGGGCGTTCAGGAATCCTGGAGCCCACGCACTGGATGAAGAGGGCCGTATCGGCTTCTTTGATGCGGGGATCTTCCGCCCCGAAGGCCACATCAAAGTCCAGGTGGGTCATGACCCCGGGATTTTCGCCGTACAGGTATTCATCCGGTTGAAATTCCTTGCCGCCGGTCGCCAGAATGGTGGCGCCATGTTCTATGATGGTGGCAGAACCCTTGCCATTGGTCGGTGTCGCTGTTGTGGTAAAATTGCCCAGTACACCGCCGGTCGCGCTGATCTCGGTTTCCATGAGGACTTCGATGAGGGGATGATTTTGCACCTTTTGAATGAGTCCCTCCAAATAGGGTTGGATTTCTTCCCCCTTCCAGGTTGTCAGGAGCTTCCAGGCCACGCCTCCCAGTTGATCGGTTTTTTCTACAAGATAGGTTTGATATCCCTGTTCGGCCGCGCCCAGGGCGGCCTCCATGCCTGCGACGCCTCCGCCGACGACCAGCACCTCCCTTTTCACATCCAGGGGCACCTGCTGTAGAGGTTCTACCAGAGCGGCCTTGGCCACGGCCATGCGGACCAGATCTTTTGCCTTTTCCGTGGCCTTTTCCGGGTCATTCATATGGACCCAGGTATTCTGGTCGCGGATATTGGCCATCTCAAAGAGGTATTTATTCAATCCGGCGTCCCGAATGGTCTCCTGAAACAGGGGTTCATGGGTTCGGGGGGAGCAGGAGGCCACCACCACCCGGTTGATATCCTTTTCCTTGATCACCTCTTTCATCTTGTCCTGGGTATCCTGGGAACAGGTGAAGAGGTTGTCCTCCACATGTACCACGTGGGGCAGGCCCCCGGCATAGTCCCGGACAGCCGGCACATCGGCGATGCCGCCGATGTTGATGCCGCAGTTGCAGACAAACACCCCAATGCGGATATCCTGTCCGGAAATGTCCAACTCGGGAGGCAGTTCTTTGACCCGGGTCATGGTCCCCCGTGCCTCGGAGAGGATGTGGGTGGCAGCGGCCGCAGAGGCAGAGGCCTCCATCACGGACTGGGGTATATCCTTTGGCTCCTGAAAAACGCCACAGACATAGATCCCTTCGCGGCTGGTGCTGACGGGAGCGAAGCTGCTGGAAAGGGCATATTGATGTTCCTCCAGTTCAATCCCCAGTCTCTCTGCGAGTTCCCCAATGCCCCGAACCGGCGCCATGCCGACAGAGAGCACTACCATGTCGAATAGTTCGACCTTGATTTCTCCTGATTCGGTGGCATAGGTGATGCGAAGGTTGTCCCCATCTACCGGGTCAATCGAATGGATCCTGGAGCGCACGAAGCGCACCCCCCGCTCGTCTCTGGCCCGATCATAGTATTTCTCAAAATCCTTTCCATAGGTGCGCATGTCCATGTAAAAAATGGCGGCATCCAGATCTTTGTCGCTGTGTTCCTTGGC